>NZ_JAXCMJ010000184.1:0-200 GCF_038084995.1 Sphingomonas sp. 2378 | reverse complement strand
TTCATCGAAACCTGGAAAGCGCCGCTGGTATTTGGCGATCAGCTGCGGGTCGAAGCTGGCTTGCCGGTCGCGCGGTACGTCGATCGCCAACTTACCGGTTACGGTCGTGATCGTCTTCCGACCGTAACCGTTGCGGCTGTTGCCCGCGCCATCTTCACCGGCGAGGTGATGATCCATCTCGGCATTCAACGCGCGCTCGG
>NZ_JAXCMJ010000183.1:0-201 GCF_038084995.1 Sphingomonas sp. 2378 | reverse complement strand
CCGCCAGCTCTGGCCGATGGCGGGATAGCGGGTGCCCCAGGGCCCCGCCTCGAATGCCGTCAGGGCCTGTTCGGCCGCCTCGGCGCTGGGCGCGCGGTAAATCTCCTTCAGGGCGCTCGCCAGGCCCTTGCGGTCCTTCCAGGAGACGAAGTCCATGGAATTGCGCAGCAGGTGGACGATGCAGGTTTGAACCACGGCGTC
>NZ_JAXCMJ010000182.1:0-201 GCF_038084995.1 Sphingomonas sp. 2378 | reverse complement strand
ACCGTCCAGCTGTCGGCACTCAGGGCCTGGCTACCCGCATTCTTGCTGGCAAAGGCCTGCGTCGCTTCTGCGGTGTCGCTGCCGACCAGCCCGGTGATCCCGACCACACCGGTCGAGCTGCGCGTTCCGTCATAGATCTTGCTATCGGCGCTCGCCGTCAGCGTCAGTACCGCCTTGGCGATGTTCGCGGTGCCATTGGCG
>NZ_JAXCMJ010000181.1:0-202 GCF_038084995.1 Sphingomonas sp. 2378 | reverse complement strand
GCGGCCGCTGGATCCGGTCTACCCGCTCGTCTTTTTCGACGCCTTGCGGGTGAAGATCCGCGACGAGGGCATGGTGCGCAACAAGGCGATCCACATCGCCCTGGGCGTCCGTGCCGATGGTGCCAAGGAGGTGCTGGGCCTGTGGCTGGAGCAGAACGAGGGCGCAAAATTCTGGCTCAGGGTCATGAACGAGCTCAGGAAC
>NZ_JAXCMJ010000180.1:0-206 GCF_038084995.1 Sphingomonas sp. 2378 | reverse complement strand
TAACTCGTTCGGTATCGCAGGCTCTTTGCGTCGGGACATATCGGGTCTCCTTCTTCCCCTTTATGCCCGCCCGCACACGAAATTCCTGACACTCCCCCTGCACAGCGGTGAACCTTGATGCAACTGCTATCGATGAACAGCCGGTCCGGTGCGCCGTCAGCACCCGCCAGCGCGCTGAAGATGCCTTCCCAGACACCGCGTTCGGC
>NZ_JAXCMJ010000179.1:0-207 GCF_038084995.1 Sphingomonas sp. 2378 | reverse complement strand
GCCCCTGGCGTCGCAGACGGCATGGACCTTGGTGTTCCGACCGCCTTTGGTGTGGCCGATACCATGGGCCAAGGCCCCCCTTTTCCGCCGCCTGCACAGCGGTGAACCTGGGAGTGTCAGGAATTTCGTGTGCGGGCGGGCATAAAGGGGAAGAAGGAGACCCGATATGTCCCGACGCAAAGAGCCTGCGATACCGAACGAGTTACT
>NZ_JAXCMJ010000178.1:0-208 GCF_038084995.1 Sphingomonas sp. 2378 | reverse complement strand
AATAACCCATAAGAAAACCGCTCACTTCAAGGAGCCAATTCCTGCACATCACATATTCAAGTGGATATGTAACGAGACATACGAACTGGCTTAAAGCTTATTAACGATCCCCGAGCACCTTGAATGCCCAGGACAACCGCCAAGCCGCCGCCCGCATGTCCCTTCATCTAACCTACAATGTCAAAGAGCCGACAACAAATCACCGGCA
>NZ_JAXCMJ010000177.1:0-214 GCF_038084995.1 Sphingomonas sp. 2378 | reverse complement strand
TGACGTGACCCCCGTTTCTTCATCCAACTGGAAGTAGAGACCGTCTCCTTAAAGGGACGGACGGAATGAAGCGGAAGCAGTTTTCGGAAGAGCAGATCATCGGCATCCTGAAGGAGGCCGAGGCGGGTGCGGTGGTGACGGAGCTGTGCCGCAAGCACGGGATGTCGAGCGCGACTTACTATGCGTGGAAGGCGAAGTTCGGCGGCCTGGAGGT
>NZ_JAXCMJ010000176.1:0-215 GCF_038084995.1 Sphingomonas sp. 2378 | reverse complement strand
CCACGCCGCTCGTGGCCGGTCGCGCGATTGCCCATATGCTCGAGCGGGGTCAGGGCGATGCCATTTTCCTCATAGGTGCCGTGGAGGTAGCGCTCCTCGCCCATCACCGCGTTGACGATGTCGATGAAACGTCCGCGCATGAGCTCGGCGGTATCGACCTTGGCGCGCTTTCCATTGGCGTCGGGCTCCGCGCGGTAGCTGACCTTGTTCTGGCG
>NZ_JAXCMJ010000175.1:0-218 GCF_038084995.1 Sphingomonas sp. 2378 | reverse complement strand
CCTGGCGAACCGCGAGGGGCGGCGGGTGGCGGTGATCGTCAACGACATGTCGGAGGTGAATATCGACGCCGACCTGGTGCGCGGCGGCGAGGCGGCGCTCTCCCGGTCGGAGGAAGCCTTGGTCGAGATGACCAATGGCTGCATCTGCTGCACGCTGCGCGACGACCTGCTGGCGGAGGTGCGTGCGCTCGCCGAAGCGGGGCGGTTCGACTATCTGG
>NZ_JAXCMJ010000174.1:0-218 GCF_038084995.1 Sphingomonas sp. 2378 | reverse complement strand
CCAGATAGTCGAACCGCCCCGCTTCGGCGAGCGCACGCACCTCCGCCAGCAGGTCGTCGCGCAGCGTGCAGCAGATGCAGCCATTGGTCATCTCGACCAGCGCCTCCTCCGATCGCGACAGCGCCGCCTCGCCGCCGCGCACCAGGTCGGCGTCGATATTCACCTCCGACATGTCGTTGACGATCACCGCCACCCGCCGCCCCTCGCGGTTCGCCAGG
>NZ_JAXCMJ010000173.1:0-221 GCF_038084995.1 Sphingomonas sp. 2378 | reverse complement strand
CGTGCCGATGGTGCCAAGGAGGTGCTGGGCCTGTGGCTGGAGCAGAACGAGGGCGCAAAATTCTGGCTCAGGGTCATGAACGAGCTCAGGAACCGCGGCACCGAGGACATCCTGCTCGCTGTCGTCGATGGCCTGAAAGGTTTTCCCGAGGCGATCACCGCCGTGTTTCCCGACGCCGTGGTTCAAACCTGCATCGTCCACCTGCTGCGCAATTCCATGGA
>NZ_JAXCMJ010000172.1:0-224 GCF_038084995.1 Sphingomonas sp. 2378 | reverse complement strand
GGCGATCCACATCGCGCTCGGCGTCCGTGCCGATGGTGCCAAGGAGGTGCTGGGCCTGTGGCTGGAGCAGAACGAGGGCGCAAAATTCTGGCTCAGGGTGATGAACGAGCTCAGGAACCGCGGCACCGAGGACATCCTGCTCGCCGTCGTCGACGGGCTGAAAGGCTTTCCCGAGGCGATCACCGCCGTGTTTCCCGACGCCGTGGTTCAAACCTGCATCGTCC
>NZ_JAXCMJ010000171.1:0-226 GCF_038084995.1 Sphingomonas sp. 2378 | reverse complement strand
CATCGTCGTGCCGTCATAGACCTTGCTGACCGTACCGCTCAGGTCGCCCGTCAACTGCCTCTTGGAGATGGTACCCGTGGCATCGACCTTGCTGATCGTATAGTTGCCGCCGCCATTGCCGTCGGCAACCGTCCAGCTGTCGGCACTCAGGGCCTGGCTACCCGCATTCTTGCTGGCAAAGGCCTGCGTCGCTTCTGCGGTGTCGCTGCCGACCAGCCCGGTGATC
>NZ_JAXCMJ010000170.1:0-229 GCF_038084995.1 Sphingomonas sp. 2378 | reverse complement strand
CGACCCGCAGTTGATCGCCAAATACCAGCGGCGCTTTCCAGGCTTCGATGAGAAGATCGTGTCGATGTACGCGCGCGGCATGAGCACCCGGGAGATCACGGGGCACCTGCACGATCTGTACGGCATCGACGTGTCGCCCGATCTGATCTCGACGGTAACCGACGCCGTACTCGACGAGGTGGCGATCTGGCAGCAGCGGCCGCTGGATCCGGTCTACCCGCTCGTCTTT
>NZ_JAXCMJ010000169.1:0-231 GCF_038084995.1 Sphingomonas sp. 2378 | reverse complement strand
CCGGTCGAGCGTCACCCCGAACAGGAAGCGCAGCGCCGATACCGTGGCGCCGATGACGGACTCGCTGACGCCATGCTCGCGCTGGTGAAGCTGAAAGCGCCGCACATCCTCTGCCGTCGCGGTATCCGGCGGACGTTTCAGGAACGCCGCGAAGGCGCGGACGTGGCGGACATAGTCGTGCTGCGTCCGCGTCCGCATCGAACGCATCGCCATATCGTCGAGCATCCGCTG
>NZ_JAXCMJ010000168.1:0-232 GCF_038084995.1 Sphingomonas sp. 2378 | reverse complement strand
TCAGCGCCATGCCCGACACCGTCACCCGCTTGCCCGTGCCGGCATTCTTGTCGGCATAGGCGGCGCTGGTGGCGGTCACGGTGACCGCATCGCCCGCGATCACGCCCGCCAGATTGGCCGGCAGCAGCGTCGCCATCGTCGTGCCGTCATAGACCTTGCTGACCGTACCGCTCAGGTCGCCCGTCAACTGCCTCTTGGAGATGGTACCCGTGGCATCGACCTTGCTGATCGT
>NZ_JAXCMJ010000167.1:0-232 GCF_038084995.1 Sphingomonas sp. 2378 | reverse complement strand
CGCCAGCCTCAACGCCGATGCGGTGATCGTGCCCGCCGATCATGGTCGCGTCGACCTGGACCTCGTGCTCGCCACCGGGCTGTTCGACGAGGAGAAGGCCGCGCGCCATCCGCTCTGGGCCAAGGAGCTGTACGGCTATGCCCATCACCAGCCCGAGACCGAGGAATATGGCATCGAAAGCTTCGTCTATCGCGCCCGCCAACCCTTCGATCCGGCGAAGTTTCATGCCTTC
>NZ_JAXCMJ010000166.1:0-232 GCF_038084995.1 Sphingomonas sp. 2378 | reverse complement strand
GAAGGCATGAAACTTCGCCGGATCGAAGGGTTGGCGGGCGCGATAGACGAAGCTTTCGATGCCATATTCCTCGGTCTCGGGCTGGTGATGGGCATAGCCATAGAGTTCCTTGGCCCAGAGCGGATGACGCGAAGCCTTCTCCTCGTCGAACAGCCCGGTGGCGAGCACGAGGTCCAGGTCGACGCGACCATGATCGGCGGGCACGATCACCGCATCGGCGTTGAGGCTGGCG
>NZ_JAXCMJ010000165.1:0-236 GCF_038084995.1 Sphingomonas sp. 2378 | reverse complement strand
GTGATCTCCCGGGTGCTCATGCCGCGCGCGTACATCGACACGATCTTCTCATCGAAGCCTGGAAAGCGCCGCTGGTATTTGGCGATCAACTGCGGGTCGAAGCTGGCTTGCCGGTCGCGCGGTACGTCGATCGCCAGCTTACCGGTATCGGTCGTGATCGTCTTCCGACCGTAACCGTTGCGGCTGTTGCCCGCGCCATCTTCACCGGCGAGGTGATGATCCATCTCGGCATTCAA
>NZ_JAXCMJ010000164.1:0-244 GCF_038084995.1 Sphingomonas sp. 2378 | reverse complement strand
GTCTCTCATCGCTGGCGCATGGGGCCTTAGCTCAGCTGGGAGAGCGGTTGCTTTGCAAGCATCAGGTCATCGGTTCGATCCCGATAGGCTCCACCATCCTGCATATACCTAGAGATGAAGACACCAGTTCCGCTGCGCGAGCAGCGGTTACGAGGTGCGCAAGCGCACCTCATCTTTGACATTGTGAATGGGTTTTTAAAATCGATGCCGTGAAGGTGTCGGCTTTGAAAGTGAGGCGAGGCCG
>NZ_JAXCMJ010000163.1:0-245 GCF_038084995.1 Sphingomonas sp. 2378 | reverse complement strand
CGAGGGCATGGTGCGCAACAAGGCGATCCACATCGCGCTCGGCGTCCGTGCCGATGGTGCCAAGGAGGTGCTGGGCCTGTGGCTGGAGCAGAACGAGGGTGCCAAATTCTGGCTCAGGGTCATGAACGAGCTCAGGAACCGCGGCGCCGAGGACATCCTGCTCGCCGTCGTCGACGGGCTGAAAGGCTTTCCCGAGGCGATCACCGCCGTGTTTCCCGACGCCGTGGTTCAAACCTGCATCGTCC
>NZ_JAXCMJ010000162.1:0-245 GCF_038084995.1 Sphingomonas sp. 2378 | reverse complement strand
CCGCCGTGTTTCCCGACGCCGTGGTTCAAACCTGCATCGTCCACCTGCTGCGCAATTCCATGGATTTCGTGTCCTGGAAGGACCGCAAGGGCCTGGCGAGCGCCCTGAAGGATATCTACCGCGCGCCCAGCGCCGAGGCGGCCGAGCAGGCCCTGACGGCATTCGAGGCGGGGCCCTGGGGCACCCGCTATCCCGCCATCGGCCAGAGCTGGCGGCGCGCCTGGGCCGAGGTCATCCCCTTCTTC
>NZ_JAXCMJ010000161.1:0-246 GCF_038084995.1 Sphingomonas sp. 2378 | reverse complement strand
GGAACGCCGCGAAGGCGCGGACGTGGCGGACATAGTCGTGCTGCGTCCGCGTCCGCATCGAACGCATCGCCATATCGTCGAGCATCCGCTGACGCAGCGGGGTAATGGGGGCTTGGGTCGGTGACGTCGTCATGACAGGGTTCCTCTTGTTGAAGGAACCCCATCGTCTGCCTCCGATGCCGCAGGGACAAACCTCAAAGCAGGCGCGCTACCTCACCGCCAACACCACTGCCGCGCAGCGGCTTC
>NZ_JAXCMJ010000160.1:0-253 GCF_038084995.1 Sphingomonas sp. 2378 | reverse complement strand
GCGGTTCAAGATCAGGTAGAGCAGCTTGGTGGCGGCCTCGTCGCTGGGGAAATGCCCGCGGGCGCGCACGGCCCGGCGCAGCTTCGAGTTCAAGGCCTCGATGGAATTCGTGGTATAGATGATCCGCCGAACCTCGTCGGGAAAGGCGAAGAACGGGATGACCTCGGCCCAGGCGCGCCGCCAGCTCTGGCCGATGGCGGGATAGCGGGTGCCCCAGGGCCCCGCCTCGAATGCCGTCAGGGCCTGTTCGGCC
>NZ_JAXCMJ010000159.1:0-264 GCF_038084995.1 Sphingomonas sp. 2378 | reverse complement strand
CTTCCGACCGTAACCGTTGCGGCTGTTGCCCGCGCCATCTTCACCGGCGAGGTGATGATCCATCTCGGCATTCAACGCGCGCTCGGTCAGCGCCTTCTTCAGCGCGTCGAGCAGGCCACCCTGCGCCAAAGCGGTGCCCGCGTCACCGCCGGCCAGCAACTGATCCAGTAACTCGTTCGGTATCGCAGGCTCTTTGCGTCGGGACATATCGGGTCTCCTTCTTCCCCTTTATGCCCGCCCGCACACGAAATTCCTGACACTCCC
>NZ_JAXCMJ010000158.1:0-268 GCF_038084995.1 Sphingomonas sp. 2378 | reverse complement strand
GTCCCAGTGTGGCTGATCATCCTCTCAGACCAGCTATGGATCGTCGGCTTGGTAGGCCTTTACCCCACCAACTACCTAATCCAACGCGGGCTCATCCTCTGGCGATAAATCTTTGGACTTTCGTCATCATCCGGTATTAGCAGCCGTTTCCAGCTGTTATTCCGAACCAAAGGGCAGATTCCCACGCGTTACGCACCCGTGCGCCACTAAGGCCGAAGCCTTCGTTCGACTTGCATGTGTTAGGCATGCCGCCAGCGTTCGTTCTGAG
>NZ_JAXCMJ010000157.1:0-268 GCF_038084995.1 Sphingomonas sp. 2378 | reverse complement strand
GTCCCAGTGTGGCTGATCATCCTCTCAGACCAGCTATGGATCGTCGGCTTGGTAGGCCTTTACCCCACCAACTACCTAATCCAACGCGGGCTCATCCTCAGGCGATAAATCTTTGATCTCGCGATATCATCCGGTATTAGCAGCCGTTTCCAGCTGTTATTCCGAACCTAAGGGCAGATTCCCACGCGTTACGCACCCGTGCGCCACTAAGGCCGAAGCCTTCGTTCGACTTGCATGTGTTAGGCATGCCGCCAGCGTTCGTTCTGAG
>NZ_JAXCMJ010000156.1:0-269 GCF_038084995.1 Sphingomonas sp. 2378 | reverse complement strand
CAGCGGATGCTCGACGATATGGCGATGCGTTCGATGCGGACGCGGACGCAGCACGACTATGTCCGCCACGTCCGCGCCTTCGCGGCGTTCCTGAAACGTGCGCCGGATACCGCGACGGCAGAGGATGTGCGACGCTTTCAGCTTCACCAGCGCGAGCATGGCGTCAGCGTGTCCGTCATCGGCGCCACGGTATCGGCGCTGCGCTTCCTGTTCGGGGTGACGCTCGACCGGCCCGACCTGTCACGCAAGCTGGTGCTGGCGCCGCGCCC
>NZ_JAXCMJ010000155.1:0-271 GCF_038084995.1 Sphingomonas sp. 2378 | reverse complement strand
AAGCTGATCGAGCGGGCCGGTGACGGCGCGGATCGTGCGCGTCGCGACCTTGGTGTAGAGCGCAGTCGTCTCCAGCTTGCTGTGCCCGAGCAGGACTTGAATGACGCGGATGTCGACGTCCTGTTCGAGCAGGTGGGTAGCGAAACTGTGCCGCAACGTGTGGGGGCTGACCCGCTTGCGGATGCCCGCCGCCTCGGCCGCTTCGTGGACAGCACGGTGGAGTTGCCGCGTCGAGATCGGGTCGGTGTAGCTGCGGCCCGGGAACAGCCAG
>NZ_JAXCMJ010000154.1:0-271 GCF_038084995.1 Sphingomonas sp. 2378 | reverse complement strand
AAGCTGATCGAGCGGGCCGGTGACGGCGCGGATCGTGCGCGTCGCGACCTTGGTGTAGAGCGCAGTCGTCTCCAGCTTGCTGTGCCCGAGCAGGACTTGGATGACGCGGATGTCGACATCCTGTTCGAGCAGGTGGGTAGCGAAGCTGTGCCGTAGCGTGTGCGGGCTGACGCGCTTGCGGATGCCCGCCGCCTCGGCCGCTTCGTGGACAGCACGGTGGAGTTGCCGCGTCGAGATCGGGTCGGTGTAGCTGCGGCCCGGGAACAGCCAG
>NZ_JAXCMJ010000153.1:0-277 GCF_038084995.1 Sphingomonas sp. 2378 | reverse complement strand
CATGGTGCGCAACAAGGCGATCCACATCGCGCTCGGCGTCCGTGCCGATGGTGCCAAGGAGGTGCTGGGCCTGTGGCTGGAGCAGAACGAGGGCGCAAAGTTCTGGCTCAGGGTGATGAACGAGCTCAGGAACCGCGGCACCGAGGACATCCTGCTCGCTGTCGTCGATGGCCTGAAGGGTTTTCCCGAGGCGATCACCGCCGTGTTTCCCGACGCCGTGGTTCAAACCTGCATCGTCCACCTGCTGCGCAATTCCATGGATTTCGTGTCCTGGAAG
>NZ_JAXCMJ010000152.1:0-279 GCF_038084995.1 Sphingomonas sp. 2378 | reverse complement strand
GCGGATCTTCACCCGCAAGGCGTCGAAAAAGACGAGCGGGTAGACCGGATCCAGCGGCCGCTGCTGCCAGATCGCCACCTCGTCGAGTACGGCGTCGGTCACCGTCGAGATCGGATCGGGCGACACAGCCTGCCCCGGCGAAGGCCGGGGTCGATGCCGTACAGATCGTGCAGGTGCGCGGTGATCTCCCGGGTGCTCATGCCGCGCGCGTACATCGACACGATCTTCTCATCGAAGCCTGGAAAGCGCCGCTGGTATTTGGCGATCAACTGCGGGTCG
>NZ_JAXCMJ010000151.1:0-300 GCF_038084995.1 Sphingomonas sp. 2378 | reverse complement strand
GGCGGGGCCGTCAAGGATGCCACGCTGGCGACCGTCACGGCGGCGTCGAAGCTGGGCGAGGTCCACCTGATCGTCGCCGGTCAGGGCGTGGACGGTGTCGCGCAGGCCGCCGCCAAGATCGCCGGTGTGGGCAAGGTCCATGTCGCCGATGACGCGGCTTATGCCCATGCGCTGGCCGAGAATGTCGCGCCGCTGGTGGCGAAGCTGATGGAGAGCCACGACGCCTTCCTCGCCCCGTCGACCACCACCGGCAAGAACATCGCGCCGCGTGTCGCCGCGCTGATCGATGTGATGCAGATC
>NZ_JAXCMJ010000150.1:0-300 GCF_038084995.1 Sphingomonas sp. 2378 | reverse complement strand
GATCTGCATCACATCGATCAGCGCGGCGACACGCGGCGCGATGTTCTTGCCGGTGGTGGTCGACGGGGCGAGGAAGGCGTCGTGGCTCTCCATCAGCTTGGCCACCAGCGGTGCGACGTTTTCCGCGAGCGCATTCGCATAAGCCGCGTCATCGGCGACATGGACCTTGCCCACGCCCGCGATCTTGGCGGCGGCCTGCGTGACACCGTCCACGCCCTGACCGGCGACGATCAGGTGGACCTCGCCCAGCTTCGACGCCGCCGTGACGGTCGCCAGCGTGGCATCCTTGACGGCCCCGCC
>NZ_JAXCMJ010000149.1:0-309 GCF_038084995.1 Sphingomonas sp. 2378 | reverse complement strand
AGCGTGCCACGTCCTTCATCGCCTGTACATGCCAAGGCATCCACGAATTGCCCTTACCTCACGCTTGAGAGCCCACACCACCACCATCAACGCTGGACGTCCCGGAGGACATCGACTCGGCAGAGCAGCGCGATGTGGCATATCGGTGTGGTCATTAAATACTCAGCCAGATATTGTGAATTGCCAGCCTGTCCGCTCGACTTGGCCTTGCGGCCTCGCCTCACTTTCAAAGCCGACACCTTCACGGCATCGATTTTAAAAACCCATTCACAATGTCAAAGATGAGGTGCGCTTGCGCACCTCGTAACC
>NZ_JAXCMJ010000148.1:0-315 GCF_038084995.1 Sphingomonas sp. 2378 | reverse complement strand
CGCAGCGTGCCACGTCCTTCATCGCCTGTACATGCCAAGGCATCCACGAATTGCCCTTACCTCACGCTTGAGAGCCCACACCACCACCATCAACGCTGGGCTTGTCTTACGACAAAGCCGACTCGGCAGAGCAGCATTGGGTAGCTTATCGGTGTGGTCATTAAATACTCAGCCAGATATTGTGAATTGCCAGCCTGTCCGCTTGACTTGGCCTTACGGCCTCGCCTCACTTTCAAAGCCGACACCTTCACGGCATCGATTTTAAAAACCCATTCACAATGTCAAAGATGAGGTGCGCTTGCGCACCTCGTAACC
>NZ_JAXCMJ010000147.1:0-324 GCF_038084995.1 Sphingomonas sp. 2378 | reverse complement strand
CCCACGGGCGCGCACGGCCCGGCGCAGCTTCGAGTTCAAGGCCTCTATGGAATTCGTGGTATAGATGATCCGCCGAACCTCGTCGGGAAAGGCGAAGAACGGGATGACCTCGGTCCAGGCGCGCCGCCAGCTCTGGCCGATGGCAGGATAGCGGGTGCCCCAGGGACCAGCCTCGAATGCGGTCAGCGCCTGCTCGGCCGCCTCGGCGCTGGGTGCGCGGTAGACCTCCTTCAGGGCGCTCGCCAGGCCCTTGCGGTCCTTCCAGGAGACGAAGTCCATGGAATTGCGCAGCAGGTGGACGATGCAGGTTTGAACCACGGCGTC
>NZ_JAXCMJ010000146.1:0-324 GCF_038084995.1 Sphingomonas sp. 2378 | reverse complement strand
TAACTCGTTCGGTATCGCAGGCTCTTTGCGTCGGGACATATCGGGTCTCCTTCTTCCCCTTTATGCCCGCCCGCACACGAAATTCCTGACACTCCCCCTTCGGGCCGGTCGGCAAATCCTTGACTGCCGTCCGCTTTTTCCACTTCGCGACGGTCTTCTGGTTGATGCCATAGCGCTTGGCCAGCACCCTCAGGCTCTCTTTACTATGCTGTATCGCTCGACGGACTGCCTCTGTCGTCCGGGCGCTCCCGTGTAGAACCTGTCCCATAGCGCATCCTTCCAGGCTTGCCCCGATAATGCACCATCAAATGCCGGGATCAAACA
>NZ_JAXCMJ010000145.1:0-327 GCF_038084995.1 Sphingomonas sp. 2378 | reverse complement strand
CGCCTCGAATGCCGTCAGGGCCTGTTCGGCCGCCTCGGCGCTGGGCGCGCGGTAGATATCCTTCAGCGCGGTCGCCAGGCCCTTGCGGTCCTTCCAGGAGACGAAATCCATGGAATTGCGCAGCAGGTGGACGATGCAGGTTTGAACCACGGCGTCGGGAAACACGGCGGTGATCGCCTCGGGAAAGCCTTTCAGGCCATCGACGACAGCGAGCAGGATGTCCTCGCCGCCGCGGTTCCTGAGCTCGTTCATGACCCTGAGCCAGAATTTTGCGCCCTCGTTCTGCTCCAGCCACAGGCCCAGCACCTCCTTGGCACCATCGGCACG
>NZ_JAXCMJ010000144.1:0-331 GCF_038084995.1 Sphingomonas sp. 2378 | reverse complement strand
CTCCTCCGAGCCCAGCGCCCGACCGCCCGAGACGATGACCTTGGCACTGGTCAGTTCGGGCCGCGCGTTCTCGGCCTTCTCCGCGCCGACAAAGCGCGAGCTTCCGGCATCGCCGGTGGACGCGATGGCTTCGACCTCGCCCGAGCCGCCCTCGGCCGCCGCCTTCTCGAAGGCGGTGGTGCGCACGGTCAGGACCAGCTTCTTGTCGCTGGTCTTCACCGTCGCGATCGCGTTGCCCGCATAGATGGGCCGGGTGAAGCTGTCCGGCCCCTCGACCGACAGGATGTCGCTGATCTGCATCACATCGATCAGCGCGGCGACACGCGGCGCG
>NZ_JAXCMJ010000143.1:0-331 GCF_038084995.1 Sphingomonas sp. 2378 | reverse complement strand
CGCGCCGCGTGTCGCCGCGCTGATCGATGTGATGCAGATCAGCGACATCCTGTCGGTCGAGGGGCCGGACAGCTTCACCCGGCCCATCTATGCGGGCAATGCCATCGCGACGGTGAAGACCAGCGATACCAAGCTGGTCCTGACCGTGCGCACCACCGCCTTCGAGAAGGCGGCGGTCGAGGGCGGCTCGGGCGAGGTCGAAGCCATCGCGTCCACCGGCGATGTGGCCAAGTCGCGCTTTGTCGGCGCGGAGAAGGCCGAGAACGCGCGGCCCGAACTGACCAGTGCCAAGGTCATCGTCTCGGGCGGTCGGGCGCTGGGCTCGGAGGAG
>NZ_JAXCMJ010000142.1:0-344 GCF_038084995.1 Sphingomonas sp. 2378 | reverse complement strand
CTGTACTACATATCCTGCTGACGCGCTGGTGCCGCCTTTTTTCTCCTGCTACATGAAGCACTTCACTGATTTCCACATCCGTGCCAACATAGTCAGCCAGTATACACTCCGCTAGCGCTACGTGACTGGTTCAGGGCTGCGCCCCGAAACCCGCTAACAACCTCTCTGCTACTGGATATCACCCCATGCCATCTGAATATGATGAACAACGGGGTTCGACTGATACGCAGCTTCCCGGCGAATATGACCTTTTTGATTTAATGGCGAAGGTTACTGAAGAGATCCTGCATGCCCCTGTGGATTCTGGGCCGCCTGTCGGCCGGGAAGCGTTATAGCTTTTTCGC
>NZ_JAXCMJ010000141.1:0-359 GCF_038084995.1 Sphingomonas sp. 2378 | reverse complement strand
TCAGCGCCATGCCCGACACCGTCACCCGCTTGCCCGTGCCGGCATTCTTGTCGGCATAGGCGGCGCTGGTGGCGGTCACGGTGACCGCATCGCCCGCGACCACGCCCGCCAGATTGGCCGGCAGCAGCGTCGCCGTCGTCGTGCCGTCATAGACCTTGCTGACCGTACCGCTCAGGTCGCCCGTCAACTGCCTCTTGGAGATGATACCCGTGGCATCGACCTTGCTGATCGTGTAGTTGCCGCCGCCATTGCCGTCGGCGACCGTCCAGCTGTCGGCACTCAGGGCCTGGCTACCCGCATTCTTGCTGGCAAAGGCCTGCGTCGCTTCTGCGGTGTCGCTGCCGACCAGCCCGGTGATC
>NZ_JAXCMJ010000140.1:0-371 GCF_038084995.1 Sphingomonas sp. 2378 | reverse complement strand
ATCGGGCGGCGTTATCTGGTCGAGTTCATGGCCGAGGAAAGTACCCCGGCGGGGAACCCCGCCTAAGTGGCCAAGGTCACGGGGCGCGATGCGGTCAAGCGCTACATGGCCGCCATACCCGACTATTGCCGGACCAAGTTGCTTCCCGGCGCGGCCCGTGCGGGGGCGCGGGTGATCGCGGACGAGGCGCGCGATCGGTGCGAGTCCGACCGCGTGGCGGCGGATATCGTCGTCAAGGCCCGCCCGGTCACTGATGACACGATCCGCGTCGTCGTCACGGTCAAGCGCGGCTTCAGCTACTCGCTTGGCGTCTGGCTCGAATACGGGACCGCGCCGCACTTCATTGCGGCCGTGGGCGGGGTCGGGGCGCG
>NZ_JAXCMJ010000139.1:0-372 GCF_038084995.1 Sphingomonas sp. 2378 | reverse complement strand
CGTCTGAGATTGTAGATGGTGGCAAAGGCGAGGAAGTCTGCGGCGTTCCGCTCGATCGACAGGCATCTGGTGCGCGCCTTGCCGTAGAGGCGCTTCATGGCGCTGAAGACCGCCTCGACAGGGGCGCGCCGTCTGGCGATGAGGTGGTTGCGCCGGGCCTGCCAGCGCGGCAGCTTTGGCATGTAGCGGTGCCGACGATGCATGATGCGATCCTTGATCCCGGCCGCCTTCAGGGCCTTGCGACGCGCCTGGCCCTCATAGGCCCGGTCGGCATAGACCGCGCCTTCGTCGCCGCAGACCAGCGCGTCGGCCCGTTCGACATCCTGGACCCTGGCCGAGGTGAAGGCCAGCTTGCGGATCAGGCCCGAGCCC
>NZ_JAXCMJ010000138.1:0-378 GCF_038084995.1 Sphingomonas sp. 2378 | reverse complement strand
GTGAACCTTGATGCAACTGCTATCGATGAACAGCCGGTCCGGTGCGCCGTCAGCACCCGCCAGCGCGCTGAAGATGCCTTCCCAGACACCGCGTTCGGCCCAGCGCACGAACCGGTTGTAGAGCGTCTTCTTCGGCCCATACACGTCCGCGCAGTCCGCCCAGCGCCCTCCACAGCGCAGCGCATGCACGATCCCGCTCAGCACCCGGCGATCATCCACCCGTGCCTTGCCGCGCACGCCGGTCGGCAGCAGCGGAGCGATCCGCTCCCACTGCGCATCCGAAAACCAAAAGAAATCCGTCATTCCACCACCTCCTCGCAGAGCCAGTGAATCACCATCATGCAGGAAACGGAAGACGGTTATTGGGTCCGGACCCTA
>NZ_JAXCMJ010000137.1:0-386 GCF_038084995.1 Sphingomonas sp. 2378 | reverse complement strand
CCGGTCGAGCGTCACCCCGAACAGGAAGCGCAGCGCCGATACCGTGGCGCCGATGACGGACTCGCTGACGCCATGCTCGCGCTGGTGAAGCTGAAAGCGTCGCACATCCTCTGCCGTCGCGGTATCCGGCGGGCGTTTCAGGAACGCCGCGAAGGCGCGGACGTGGCGGACATAGTCGTGCTGCGTCCGCGCCCGCATCGAACGCATCGCCATATCGTCGAGCATCCGCTGACGCAGCGGGGTAATGGGGGCTTAGGTCGGTGACGTCGTCATGACAGGGTTCCTCATGTTGAAGGAACCCCATCGTCTGCCTCCGATGCCGCAGGGACAAACCTCAAAGCAGGCGCGCTACCTCACCGCCAACACCACTGCCGCGCAGCGGCTTC
>NZ_JAXCMJ010000136.1:0-396 GCF_038084995.1 Sphingomonas sp. 2378 | reverse complement strand
CCGTTCAGCCTGAGCGAAGTCGAAGGCCAAGGGACCTCACTCACCCCCGGCACCACCCCATAACGAAAAAGGGCCCCGACGCTGTCCGTCGAGGCCCTTTTGCCTGTCAGCCGGGTGAGGGGCTTACTTGGCGTCGTCCGCCGTCTTGGCGACCGTGTTGCCCGCCGAGCTGACGTCGCGACCCACGCCTTCGACGGTGTTGCAGGCGCTGACCAGCAGCGCACCGGCGACGATCGCCAGACCCATGAGCTTACGCATTCTCTGTCTCCTCTACGAAATCCGTCTCGGCCCAATGCCTCAACACGGCATTCGTTCCGGTGCTGTCACGGATGATCGGAGAAGGCGGTGAAAAAAGATTAAGGCCTGGAAGCGTCCACCCTCCCCCCCCCCCGGGGC
>NZ_JAXCMJ010000135.1:0-396 GCF_038084995.1 Sphingomonas sp. 2378 | reverse complement strand
AGGATCGTCCCCCGCCGCAGCACCAGCCCCTGCGCATCCAGCTGCCGGTTGATCTCGGCAAAGCAGCGCTCCAGCACGTCCCCCGCCGCCGCCGCCGCGCGAAACCGGCACAGCGTCGTCTCGTCCGGCGTGCCGCCATCCAGCGCAAAGCCGCAGAACCGCCGGAACGACAGCCGGTCGAGCAGCGCCTCCTCCAGCCCGGGGTCCGACAGATCATACAACGCCTGCAGATACAGCGCCTTGACCATCGCCAGCGGCGCATAGGGCGGTCGACCCGTCCGACCCTGCCGCAGCGGCGACACCAGCGGCTCCAGCCGGCTCCAGTCGATCAGCCGCTCGATCCCCGACAGCTTCGCATTCGATCCCAAGCGCGGATCCATCAACGCTTCCACCAGC
>NZ_JAXCMJ010000134.1:0-405 GCF_038084995.1 Sphingomonas sp. 2378 | reverse complement strand
TGGGGATGAGCGAGCGGCGGGCATGCACGGTCGTTGGGGCAGACCGCACGAGCATGCGGTATCGCTCGTGCCGGGCGGATGATGGCGACCTGCGGTCGCGGCTGCGCGAGCTGGCGCAGCAACGCCGACGGTTCGGCTATCGGCGTCTGCACATCCTGCTGCGCCGGGACGGCATCACGATCAACCGCAAGAAGACCCAGCGGCTCTATCGTGAGGAGGGTTTGACGGTCAGGCGCCGGAAGGGACGAAGGCGCGCCACAGGCAGCCGTGCGCCCGCGTCAGTGCTGGCGCTTCCCAACCAGCGCTGGAGTCTGGACTTCGTCCACGACCAGCTCGTGACCGGCCGTCGGTTCCGCGTGCTCAACATCGTCGATGACGTCACGCGCGAATGCCTTCGGGCGGTGG
>NZ_JAXCMJ010000133.1:0-411 GCF_038084995.1 Sphingomonas sp. 2378 | reverse complement strand
AAGGCACAGTTCGCCGTCATCTTCGGCGAACGCTTCATCAGGGCCATGGCGGCGTAATGTTCATCCGCCCGCCCGCACACGAAATTCCTGACACTCCCGCCCGAAGGACCCGCACTCGACGGTTCTGAGCATCGAGGAAGAGGCGGTCATCGTCGCCTTTCGCCGCCATACGCTGTTGCCGCTGGATGACTGCCTCTACGCTCTCCAGGCGACGATCCCGCATCTGACGCGCTCGTCGCTGCATCGTTGCCTGCAACGCCACGGGATCAGCCGGTTGCCCGAGGTCGCCGGCGACAAGACGCCAAAGCGCAAGTGACGTGACCCCGGTCTTTCATCCAGCGGCAACCAGAGACCGACCGTGGTTTTCGCGCATAAGCGCAGGTGAAGCAACGGGCGGGGTTAACCCCGCCC
>NZ_JAXCMJ010000132.1:0-412 GCF_038084995.1 Sphingomonas sp. 2378 | reverse complement strand
AAGGCGGTCGGAACACCAAGGTCCATGCCGTCTGCGACGCCAGGGGCCGCCCTCATGTCCTCCTTCTGACGCCGGGGAACGTCCACGACTGCAAGGTCGCCAGGACCTGCATCGCCGCACTGCCACCATCCGCCGAACTCGTCGCCGACAAGGGCTACGACAGCCAGGCATTGCGCGAATGGCTCGACGAGCGCGGCACCCAAGCCGTCATCCCGCCACGTCGCAACCGCAAGATACAGTACGACTACGACCGCACCATCTACAAACAGCGCAACGTCATCGAGCGCATGTTCTGCCGCATCAAGGATTGGCGACGCATCGCTACCCGCTTCGACCGCAACATCAAGAACTTCCTCAGCGCAATCGCTTTCGCTGCCGCCGTCATCTGGTGGTTATGAGTCCGGACCCTAGT
>NZ_JAXCMJ010000131.1:0-418 GCF_038084995.1 Sphingomonas sp. 2378 | reverse complement strand
TCGACGTGACCTTGCAGTCCGAAAACGGCCTGCTCGGCATCGGGCCCTTCCCCCATGAGGGGGAGGCGGACCCCGACCTCATCAATGCGGGCAAGCAGACGGTCACGACGCTGCCGACCTCCAGCTTCTTTTCTTCCGCCGACAGCTTCGCGATGATCCGGGGCGGCCATATCGACATGGCGGTGCTCGGCGCGATGGAGGTGTCGGCGGGCGGCGACATCGCCAACTGGACCATTCCCGGCAAGATGGTGAAGGGCATGGGCGGCGCGATGGACCTGGTCGCGGGCGTCAAGCGCATCGTCGTCGTCATGGACCATGCCAGCAAGGCGGGCAGTCCGAAGATCCTGCCAGAATGCACCCTGCCGCTGACCGGCAAGGCCTGTGTCGACCTGATCGTCACCGACCTGTGCGTCATGGC
>NZ_JAXCMJ010000130.1:0-421 GCF_038084995.1 Sphingomonas sp. 2378 | reverse complement strand
TAGGGTTCAAACCCAATCAGCATCTTGAGTGATGACAGGTTTCCTGATTCACTGGGGTGTGGATCATGAGAGGTGAGGCATGGCGCTGTTCTGGTTGTCGGATGAAGCGTGGGCGGCAATCGAGCCGCATCTGCCCAAGAACCAGCCCGGTGCCCGGCGGGTAGACGACCGGCGGGTTATCTCCGGGATCGTGCATGTGCTGAAGATCGGCTGCCGCTGGTGCGACTGCCCGGCTGATTACGGGCCTTCGACGACGATCTACAACCGGTTCAATCGCTGGTCGCGCCGTGGCTTCTGGCTCAGGCTGCTCGACGCGCTGGTGGATGCTGGCGTGGTCACGAAGAGTACCGCGATCGACAGCACCTACATCAAGGCGCAACGCGCGGCGTTCGGCGGAAAAGGGGGCGCCAGACCCAGGCGA
>NZ_JAXCMJ010000129.1:0-443 GCF_038084995.1 Sphingomonas sp. 2378 | reverse complement strand
GCCGCTCGCTCATCCCCAACGTCGCCTGGAGATGCGCGACCGCTTGCCGCTTCGCGGCGGGCGTCACCACTTTTTTGACAGCAGGTCTTTCAACCCCGCGTTGTCGAGCATCGTGTCCGCCAATAGCCGTTTGAGCCGGGCGTTCTCCTCTTCGAGCGACCGCAGGCGCTTTGCGTCAGACACCTCCAGGCCGCCGAACTTCGCCTTCCACGCATAGTAGGTCGCGCTCGACATCCCGTGCTTGCGGCACAGCTCCGTCACCACCGCACCCGCCTCGGCCTCCTTCAGAATGCCGATGATCTGCTCTTCCGAAAACTGCTTCCGCTTCATTCCGTCCGTCCCTTTAAGGATTCCTCTGCGAAACGGCTCATTTGTGACAGAGGATCTGGGCGAGGCTTTCGCTGCAGGGATCCGGTACGGGCCTTGGTCAGCTTTGGCTGGCC
>NZ_JAXCMJ010000128.1:0-452 GCF_038084995.1 Sphingomonas sp. 2378 | reverse complement strand
GTCCGTCATCGGCGCCACGGTATCGGCGCTGCGCTTCCTGTTCGGGGTGACGCTCGACCGGCCCGACCTGTCACGCAAGCTGGTGCTGGCGCCGCGCCCTCGCAAGCTGCCCGATGTGCTGAGCGTCGATGAGGTCGCACGGCTGCTCGAGGCGGCACCGGGCATCAAGTACCGGGCGGCGCTGGGCGTGGCATACGGTGCCGGCCTGCGCGTGTCGGAGGTTGCCCACCTCAAGGCCGACGATATCGACAGCAAGCGCATGCTGATCCGCATCGAGGAAGGCAAAGGCCGCAAGGACCGCAATGCGATGCTCTCGCCGCAGCTGCTCGAGCTGCTGCGCCTCTGGTGGCGCGAGGGCAAGCGGCGCAGCGTCCTGCTGCCGCACGGCTGGCTGTTCCCGGGCCGCAGCTACACCGACCCGATCTCGACGCGGCAACTCCACCGTGCTGTCC
>NZ_JAXCMJ010000127.1:0-452 GCF_038084995.1 Sphingomonas sp. 2378 | reverse complement strand
AGCGTGCCACGTCCTTCATCGCCTGTACATGCCAAGGCATCCACGAATTGCCCTTACCTCACGCTTGAGAGCCCACACCACCACCATCAACGCTGGACGCCCCGAAGGACATCGACTCGGCAGAGCAGCGCGATGTGGCTAATTGGTGTGGTCATTAAATACTCAGCCAGATATTGTGAATTGCCAGCTCGTCTGTTCGACTTGGCCTTGCGGCCTCGCCTCACTTTCAAAGCCGACACCTTCACGGCATCGATTTTAAAAACCCATTCACAATGTCAAAGATGAACGCCTTTGGGCGTTCGTAACCGCTGCTCGCGCAGCGGAACTGGTGTCTTCATCTCTAGGTATATGCGGGATGGTGGAGCCTATCGGGATCGAACCGATGACCTGATGCTTGCAAAGCAACCGCTCTCCCAGCTGAGCTAAGGCCCCATGCGCCAGCGATGAGAGAC
>NZ_JAXCMJ010000126.1:0-453 GCF_038084995.1 Sphingomonas sp. 2378 | reverse complement strand
GGAGTCTGGACTTCGTCCACGACCAGCTCGTGACCGGCCGTCGGTTCCGCGTGCTCAACATCGTCGATGACGTCACGCGCGAATGCCTTCGGGCGGTGGTGGACACGTCGATCTCGGGCCGGCGGGTCGTGCGCGAGCTGGCCGATCTGATCGCCGAGCGTGGCAGGCCGAAGATGATCGTCAGCGACAACGGGACCGAACTGACGTCGAACGCGGTGCTCGCCTGGTCCGGCGATGCCCGCATCGAGTGGCATTACATCGCGCCGGGCAAGCCCACGCAGAACGGGTTCGTCGAGAGCTTTAACGGTCGCATGCGCGACGAGCTGCTCAACGAGACGCTGTTCTTCACCATCGGTCAGGCCCGCTCGATTCTGGCCCGCTGGGTCGACGACTACAACAACGAGCGTCCGCACTCCTCGCTCGGCTACGCCACTCCGGCAGCCTTCGCTGCCG
>NZ_JAXCMJ010000125.1:0-453 GCF_038084995.1 Sphingomonas sp. 2378 | reverse complement strand
AAATTGTGGTGGCGCCGGCGCGCGGGCCCCGCCGGCGACACCTGTCATTCGGCCGCTTCCAACTGACGCTCGCCCCAGATGGGGAAGGGATCGCGCAACGTTGCCCATAAAGCGGGCGTGAAGGCGGCGGCGGGGACAAGGCAAGCGCCCAGCCGCGCGCGGATGCGGGCCTCGTCCATGCCGATGCCGATGAACACCAGTTCCTGCCGCCGGTCGCCCCAGATCATGTCCCAGTGTTTGGCGACGAATTCTTCGAACCGGCCGTCATCGGGCCACTGGTTCTTCGGGATCGACGCCCACCAACGCCCCATACGCGCCGTCTCGGTCTGGCTGCCCGCCACCGCCAGCTCGCCGACCCAGTCGGGGCGCGTCGCCAGCCAGAAATGCCCCTTGGCGCGCACCACATGGTCGAGGCCGCCATCGGTCAGGAAGGCATGAAACTTCGCCGGATCG
>NZ_JAXCMJ010000124.1:0-475 GCF_038084995.1 Sphingomonas sp. 2378 | reverse complement strand
ACAACCAGAACAGCGCCATGCCTCACCTCTCATGATCCACACCCCAGTGAATCAGGAAACCTGTCATCACTCAAGATGCTGATTGGGTTTGAACCCTAGAGCAAATTCCGATCAGTACGCATCGTATCGTGCAGCGACGAAATAATTAGCGTACCCCGTGGGCGTGAAGGTGTCGATGGCGCGGGACAGGTCGTCGACAGTACGCGCGGCGGCTTTGCGCTGGTGCGCCTTGAGCTTGGCGAAGGCGTTCTCGATCGGGTTGAACTCGGGCGAGTAAGGCGGAAGGAAGAGCAGCCAGGAGCCCCTTTCCTTGATCGCCGCGCATGCCGCGATGCTCTTGTGGGCGGGTAGGTTGTCGAGGATCAACTCGCTCGTCGTGACGTGACCCCCGTTTCTTCATCCAACTGGAAGTAGAGACCGTCTCCTTAAAGGGACGGACGGAATGAAGCGGAAGCAGTTTTCGGAAGAGCAGATC
>NZ_JAXCMJ010000123.1:0-508 GCF_038084995.1 Sphingomonas sp. 2378 | reverse complement strand
GCCTTCTCCTCGTCGAACAGCCCGGTGGCGAGCACGAGGTCCAGGTCGACGCGACCATGATCGGCGGGCACGATCACCGCATCGGCGTTGAGGCTGGCGACCAGCTTCTTCACGACCGCCAGTTGCTCCGCCGACACCGACGAGGCCTTGTTGACGATCACCACATCGGCGAACTCGATCTGTTCGACCAGCAGGCCGACCAGGCTGCGGGTATCGTCCTCGCCCATCGTCTCGCCACGATCGGCGAGGAAGTCCTGGCTGGAATAGTCCGCCAGCAGGTTCATCGCATCGACCACCGTCACCATCGTGTCGAGCCGCGCGACATCGCCCAGCGATGCGCCCGCTTCGTCGCGGAAGGAGAAGGTGGTGGCGACCGGCAGGGGCTCGGAAATGCCAGTCGATTCGATCACCAGATAGTCGAACCGCCCCGCTTCGGCGAGCGCACGCACCTCCGCCAGCAGGTCGTCGCGCAGCGTGCAGCAGATGCAGCCATTGGTCATCTCGACCA
>NZ_JAXCMJ010000122.1:0-525 GCF_038084995.1 Sphingomonas sp. 2378 | reverse complement strand
TAGGGCTGAGACTCAATCAGAGCCAGAAGGCGAGGGCGGTTGCGATGGCGACGCCTGACAGGAAGTTGGCGGCGAGTTTGTCGTAGCGGGTGGCGACACGGCGGAAGTCCTTGAGGCGGCAAAAGGCGTTCTCAATCAGGTGGCGGCCACGGTATCTGTCCTTGTCGTAGCGGATGGTGCGTTTGCGGTTTCGACGGCCGGGAATGACAGGAACGGCTCCAGCATCGCGGAGCGAGCGGCGCAGCCGGTCTGCGTCATAGCCCTTGTCAGCAAGGAGGTAGCGCATGCGACCAGCCCGTTCGAGGAGCGCAGGCGCCGCCTTCACGTCGCTGACATTGCCGGCCGTCAGCATCAGCGCATAGGGACGGCCGATGACATCGGTGAGCGCGTGGACCTTGGTCGTCCATCCGCCGCGCGAGCGACCGATCGCCTGGGTCTGGCGCCCCCTTTTCCGCCGAACGCCGCGCGTTGCGCCTTGATGTAGGTGCTGTCGATCGCGGTACTCTTCGTGACCACGCCAGCATC
>NZ_JAXCMJ010000121.1:0-602 GCF_038084995.1 Sphingomonas sp. 2378 | reverse complement strand
AAGTCACCTAACTCCGAATTGGTCAGATCGCAATGTGTGAAGTTTGCTGCTCGCCAGTCGAAAGTCGAAAACTCGCCGCCGGAGAGATCTGAACCACTGAACGTCGCACCCAGTACCTGAGTCCCCATCCAGCGGTTTTCCCACAGCTCACACTTTTCCAACACGACTTTCGAAAAATTGGCGTAGCTTAGATTAGTATTAGTGATATATGCGCTGCAAAACCAGGTGCGCGTGGTGATCATATTCATAAAGCTTGCACCGCGGAAATCTGCGCCTTGTGCGCGGCAGTGGCGAATTTCAATGCCCAAGGCACTGACGTTGCGGAAATCTGCCATTGATAAATCACAGCTTTTGAAAATGGCATCTTTCAGCATTGCGCGACTAAAATTGCACCCTTTCTGACTTTCGCGATCATAGAACTGGCAGCCGATAAATTCAGTGCCGCTCAGGTCGGCACCTGAAAAATCGCAGTTAAAAAATGTACTATTTTCAACTTTCTCACCGGTGAAGCGATTTCTGTCAATTTTTTCGCCAACTAATGCCAGAGTCATATCTATGCCTGTGTTTTTATACAGTAATGACGCCATGGTAAACCTTATGAC
>NZ_JAXCMJ010000120.1:0-643 GCF_038084995.1 Sphingomonas sp. 2378 | reverse complement strand
ACCACACCGGTCGAGCTGCGCGTTCCGTCATAGATCTTGCTATCGGCGCTCGCCGTCAGCGTCAGTACCGCCTTGGCGATGTTCGCGGTGCCATTGGCGACGCTATCGAGAACATAGTTGCTCGCATCCGCGCCCGACAGGGTCAGCCCGCTGACCGTGACGGCCTTGCCGGTGCCGGCATGGCGATCGACAAAGGCGAAAGTCCCGCTGCCATTGCTGGTGACGTCATCGCTTCCGATGACGCCAATCAGACTTCCAATCACGCCCGTCGCATCGACCGTGCCGTCATAGGTCTTGTTGCTGACGGTCGCTCCCGTTTGCAGCCGCTTTTGCGAAATCGTGCCCGCAGCGGTGTTGCCGATGGTCACGACATAGTTGTTGCCGCCATTGCCATCCGCGATCGACCAGCCGCCATCCACGCTCAGCAACCGGCTGCCCGCATTCTTCCCGTCGAACGACTGGGTCGCGTTGACCACGTCGCCCGCGATGAGACCCACCGACTGGACACGTCCTGCCGACGCCTTGGTGGCGTCATAGACCTTTGTGTCGGCAACCGCGTTCAGCGTCAGCGCCTTGGCGGTGATCGTGCCGGTGCCATTGCCGATGGTGCTCAGCACATAATTGGCCGCATCCACGCCGCCCA
>NZ_JAXCMJ010000119.1:0-674 GCF_038084995.1 Sphingomonas sp. 2378 | reverse complement strand
TAGGTGTTTGATCCCGGCATTTGATGGTGCGGGTTTGATGTAAAGCGGGCTGGCTCGTTTTGCCATGCTTTGCAGATGGCCTCGTAGGGTGTGAGACCTTTGAGGGTCTTGAGCCTGCGTGCGAAGTTGTATGCGGCGACGAAGTCGCCAAGGTGCTGCCGAAGCTGGTCGTGGCTGTCGTAATGGTACCGTTTGACGGTCGCTTCCTTGATCGTCCGGTTCATCCGTTCGACCTGCCCGTTGGTCCACGGGTGCTTCACCTTGGTCAGCCGGTGATCGATCTCGTTCTCGTCGCAGACGCGGTCGAATATGTGGTGGAAGGCGTATTTGTGGTGGGCATGGTTGGTGAACTGGATGCCGTTGTCGGTCAGCACCGTGTGGATCTTGTAGGGCACGGCCGCGACCAGGTTGCGCAGGAACTGGGCCGCGATCATCTTGCCGGCCTGCTCGTGCAATTCGACGAACGCGAACTTGCTCGTCCGGTCGATCGCCACGAACAAGCGTAGCTTGCCTTCGGCCGTCTGCACCTCGGCGATGTCGATGTGGAAATAGCCGATGGGATAGGTCTTGAACTTGTGACGTGACCCCCGTTTCTTCATCCAACTGGAAGTAGAGACCGTCTCCTTAAAGGGACGGACGGAATGAAGCGGAAGCAGTTTTCGGAAGAGCAGATC
>NZ_JAXCMJ010000118.1:0-684 GCF_038084995.1 Sphingomonas sp. 2378 | reverse complement strand
CGGGATGATAGTTAAATTTCATGCCAGGGGGAAAGGCGGTGGAAGTGGCCCGGTCGATTACCTGCTGGGGCGGGAGCGTAACCGCGAAGGCGCAACGGTGCTCCGGGGTAACCCGGAAGAAGTGCGGGAACTCATTGATTCCACGCCATTCTCGAAGAAATACACTTCAGGCGTTCTGTCGTTCGCGGAGAAGGAGTTACCGCCGGGTGAACGCGAAAGAGTGATGACGAGCTTTGAGCGTGTTCTTATGCCCGGTCTCGAAAAAGACCAGTACAGCATTCTCTGGGTGGAACACCAGGATAAGGGGCGGCTCGAACTGAATTTTGTCATCCCGAACATGGAGCTACAGAGCGGTAAGCGCCTCCAGCCGTACTACGACCGCGCGGACAGGCCGAGGATAAATGCCTGGCAGACGCTGGTTAATCATCATTACGGGCTGCGTGACCCGAACGCACCGGAGAACAGACGGACGCTTGTCACGCCAAATAATCTGCCAAAAGCGAAACAGGAGGCCGCAGAAGCGATTACACGGGGTCTTGAGGCTCTTTACCATGCCGGAGCAATAAAAACGCGTCAGGATGTCACAGAGGCGCTTACAGCGGCAGGTTTTGAGGTGGTGAGGACAACCAAAAGCAGCATCAGTATTGCCGACCCGGAGGGGGGGCGGAATCTCAGGCTAAAGGG
>NZ_JAXCMJ010000117.1:0-712 GCF_038084995.1 Sphingomonas sp. 2378 | reverse complement strand
TGATCTGGCCCCCGTTTCACCGGACGGGTTCAAGCGGTTGCAGAAACCAGTGCGCGATGCTCGCGCGGCGAACGCATTTTGAGCCCTGAATGGGGGTGGTTGTCGTTGTAGTCCTCGATCCATCCGGCAAGCGATGTCAACGCGGTGAGTGCGTCCGGCAGCGGCGAGACGCGGACGTAATCCCGTTTGAGGGTATGGACGAAGGCCTCCGAGATGCCGTTGGACTGCGGGCTGCGGACGGGGGTGAAGCAGGGTTTGAGGCCCAGCTGCCGGGCAAAGGTCCGTGTTTCGCAGGCGGTATAGGCCGAACCGTTGTCCGACAGCATCTCGACCGGTGTCGCCGCGCGCATGGTGCCGAAGCGGGTTTCCACGGCTTCCAGCATGATGTCGCGCACGTCCGAGCCGCTGATGCCGGCATTGGCAACCGCGCGCCACGAGATGATCTCGCGGTCATGGGCGTCGATGATGAAGGCACCGCGCACGACCTCACCGTTCCAGCAGGTGAACTCGAAGCCGTCGGAGCACCAGCGCAGGTTCGAGCGGATCGTCACTACGACGCCGTCATGCCCATAGTCGGCTCGCTCGGCGTAGCGCCGCGCCAGCAGCAGGCGGTCCACCGCCCGAAGGCATTCGCGCGTGACGTCATCGACGATGTTGAGCACGCGGAACCGACGGCCGGTCACGAGCTGGTCGTGGACGAAGTCCAGACTCC
>NZ_JAXCMJ010000116.1:0-760 GCF_038084995.1 Sphingomonas sp. 2378 | reverse complement strand
TCGACGCCGCCGTGACGGTCGCCAGCGTGGCATCCTTGACGGCCCCGCCGTCATGCTCGACCCATACCAGCGTCTTCACTTGGCCACTCCCAGTGCTTTGAGTTTCTCGACCAGTTCGTCGACCGAGCCGACCTTGACGCCCGCCTGGCGCTTGCCCGGCTCGGCGACATGGGTGATCGTCAGCCGAGGTGAAATGTCGACGCCGTAATCGGCCACCGTCTTGGTCGCCATCGGCTTGGATTTGGCCTTCATGATGTTCGGCAGCGAGGCGTAGCGCGGCTCGTTGAGGCGAAGGTCGGTCGTCACGATGGCGGGGAGCGTGAGGGCCACCGTCTCCAGACCGCCATCGACCTCGCGGGTGACGTTGGCGGTCTGGCCGTCGATCTCCACCTTGGACGCAAAGGTCCCCTGCGCCCAACCGAGCAGCCCGGCCAGCATCTGGCCGGTCTGGTTGTTGTCGCCGTCGATCGCCTGCTTGCCCAGGATCACCAGGCCGGGCTGTTCCTCCTCGACCACCCTGGCCAGCAGCTTGGCGACGCCGAGCGGTTCGGGGGCCTGGTCGGCGGTGATCAGCACCGCCCGGTCCGCGCCCATCGCCAGCGCGGTACGCAGCGTGTCCGCCGCCTTGGGCTCGCCGATCGAGACGACGACCACCTCGGTCGCCGCCCCCTTCTCCTTCAGCCGGATCGCCTCTTCCACCGCGATCTCGTCGAACGGGTTCATGCTCATCTTCACGTTCGCCAGATCGACGCCCGTCCCG
>NZ_JAXCMJ010000115.1:0-760 GCF_038084995.1 Sphingomonas sp. 2378 | reverse complement strand
CGGGACGGGCGTCGATCTGGCGAACGTGAAGATGAGCATGAACCCGTTCGACGAGATCGCGGTGGAAGAGGCGATCCGGCTGAAGGAGAAGGGGGCGGCTGCGGAAGTGGTCGTCGTCTCGATCGGCGAGCCCAAGGCGGCGGACACGCTGCGCACCGCGCTGGCGATGGGCGCGGACCGGGCGGTGCTGATCACCGCCGACCAGGCCCCCGAGCCGCTCGGCGTCGCCAAGCTGCTCGCCAAGGTGGTCGAGGAGGAGCAGCCCGGTCTGGTGATCCTGGGCAAGCAGGCGATCGACGGCGACAACAACCAGACTGGCCAGATGCTGGCCGGGCTGCTCGGCTGGGCGCAGGGCACGTTCGCATCCAAGGTCGAGATCGACGGCCAGACCGCCAACGTCACCCGCGAGGTCGATGGCGGTCTGGAGACGGTGGCGCTGACGCTCCCCGCCATCGTGACGACCGACCTGCGCCTCAACGAGCCGCGCTACGCCTCGCTGCCCAACATCATGAAGGCCAAATCCAAGCCGATGGCGACCAAGGCCGCCGCCGACTACGGCGTAGATGTTGCCCCGCGCCTGACGATCACCCATGTCGCCGAGCCGGGCAAGCGCCAGGCGGGCGTCAAGGTCGGCTCGGTCGACGAACTGGTCGAGAAACTGAAAGCACTGGGAGTGGCCAAGTGAAGACGCTGGTATGGGTCGAGCATGACGGCGGGGCCGTCAAGGATGCCACGCTGGCGACCGTCACGGCGGCGTCGA
>NZ_JAXCMJ010000114.1:0-862 GCF_038084995.1 Sphingomonas sp. 2378 | reverse complement strand
GGGCGGGGTTAACCCCGCCCGTTGCTTCACCTGCGCTTATGCGCGAAAACCACGGTCGGTCTCTGGTTGCCGCTGGATGAAAGACCGGGGTCACGTCACGGGGGATGCGTCAGGCGGGATTGTTCGGTCTATCGGAGCATTTGAGGCGGTTGTCGGACTGGGGCGATCGGGCACCTCTATCAACCTGCTGCCCAGCGGTGACGGCGGGCTGACGAGGTCGCTGGCTACATCGCTGGGGGTCTGAAGATCGGTTTTTGGTTGTTCGTTACCATGAAGCGTCTGCGCCGGGCGCCGCTATCCCATGGCGGCGCGCCGTTCGTGGAAGATCAGGCGGTCGATGTCGTAGGCAAGGTTGGCGAGGCCGACCTTCACCTCGGCGCGGGCGATGCCGATGGTGCGGATGAACAGCCCCATCTGATCCTTCTGCCGGGCAAAGACGTGCTCGATACGGGCGCGAACGGCGGAACGTTTCGCGTTGGCCCCGGCGGTGCGCGGCGACATCGGTTTGCCCCAGGGCTTCTTGCGATGGATGCGGCTGACCCGGCCCATCGATTTCAGCCAGGCCTCGTTGGCGCGGCTGCGATACGCCGTATCGGCCCAGACGTCGGAGGCGGTGTTGTCGCGGGTCACCACGTCGCGCAGCATCCGCCCGTCGAAGCGGGCACCATCGGTGACCTTGCCGCGTCGGATGAAGCCGTAGCGCCGGCAGATCGCGATGCTGCTCTTGTCGCAGAAGCTGGGAATGGCGATGTCGATCCCCGGCCGGGGGAGTGTCAGGAATTTCGTGTGCGGGCGGGCATAAAGGGGAAGAAGGAGACCCGATATGTCCCGACGCAAAGAGCCTGCGATACCGAACGAGTTA
>NZ_JAXCMJ010000113.1:0-1322 GCF_038084995.1 Sphingomonas sp. 2378 | reverse complement strand
TGCGGTCACCGTGACCGCCACCAGCGCCGCCTATGCCGACAAGAATGCCGGCACGGGCAAGCGGGTGACGGTGTCGGGCATGGCGCTGAACGGCGCGGACGCGGACAATTACGTCCTGCGGTCGACCTCGACCTGGGCCGATGTCGGCGAGATCACCGCGCGTCAGGTGGTGGTCACCACCACGGGCCGCGGGGGCAAGGTCTATGACGGCGGCACCACGCTGGGCACGGGCCAGCTGGGCTCGCTGGTCTTCCTGGCGGCGGACGGGGATAGGGCGACGCGGGACCTGATGGTTTCGGACGGGGTCAGCCTGGACACCTTGAGCGTGACGGGCACGCTGGTGGATCGCAATGCGGGCACCGGCAAGGGCGTGACGCTGTCGGGCTATGGTCTCCAGAACAATGCCGCCGGCAATTACGTGCTGGCCTCGACCAGTGCGGGCTGGTGTCGGGCGATACGCTGAGCGGTCTGGTCCAGGCGTTCGATACCCGCAATGCGGGTGACCGGGCGTTGAAGGTCACCGGCTATACGCTCGACGACGGCAATCTGGGCGCAAACTATGTCGTCCAACTGCGGGATGGCGTCGGCAATATCGCCAGGCGCGATGTCACGACCACGGTCACGGTCGACGACAAGGTCTATGACGGGACCAGGGCCGCGACGGGCAGCTTCGCGGCGCTTCGGAACGTCATTGTGGGCGATACCGTGAGTGCCACGGGCGTGATGACGTTCGCCGATCGCAACGCCGGATCGAACAAGCTGGTCACCATCAGCGGGGCCGGTCTGACGGGAGTAGATGCGGGCAATTACAACCTGTTGTCGCTTGGTACGGCCGCAACGGCGACGATCAGCCAGGCGGCACTGACGCTCGCTGCGACGACCGACATCCGTCAGTATGACGGCTCCACGGTCTCGACCGGGACGGTGCGGGCGATCGGCCTGGTCGGTGGAGACAGTGTCTCGGCGACCCAATCCTTCGACAGCAAGAACGCGGGCGCTCGCGCGATCACCGTCGACAATGGCTATGTGGTCAGTGACGGCAATAGCGGCAACAACTATGTCGTGACGCTGGCGGATGCGTCGGGTGCGATCACCCAGCGGATACTCACCACCTCGGTTACGGTCGACGCCAAGGAATATGACGGCACGACCACCGCAACGGGGACGTTCGGTGGCCTCCAGAACGTCATCCGCAATGAGACGGTGACCCTCTCGGGCGGCATCTTGTCGTTCGCGGATCGCAATGCCGGCAGCGGCAAGGTCGTCAACGTGACGGGCGCCACCCTGGGCGGCGTGGATGCGGCCAATTATGTGCTGAGCAC
>NZ_JAXCMJ010000112.1:0-1350 GCF_038084995.1 Sphingomonas sp. 2378 | reverse complement strand
ACCACACCGGTCGAGCTGCGCGTTCCGTCATAGATCTTGCTATCGGCGCTCGCCGTCAGCGTCAGTACCGCCTTGGCGATGTTCGCGGTGCCATTGGCGGTTGCGCCAAGCATATAATTGCCCGCATCGACACCGTCCAGAACAAGCCCACCCACCGTCACGGCCTTGCCGTTCCCGGCGTTGCGGTCGACGAATTCAAATGATCCGCTGCCGGTGACGCTGACCCTGTCGGCGCCGAGCACCCCGAACAGGCCGGTGACCCTGCCGGTCGCGGCTTTCGTGCCGTCATAGACCTTGTCGTTAACCGAAGCGCTCGCCTGCAACAGCTTGGGCGTGATGACGCCGTTGGCACCAGCACCAATGGTCACGACATAGTTGTTACCACCGTTGCCATCCGCGATCGACCAGCCGCCATCCACGCTCAGCAACCGGCTGCCCGCATTCTTCCCGTCGAACGACTGGGTCGTGCTCAGCACATAATTGGCCGCATCCACGCCGCCCAGGGTGGCGCCCGTCACGTTGACGACCTTGCCGCTGCCGGCATTGCGATCCGCGAACGACAAGGTGCCGCCCGAGAGGGCCACCGTCTCATTGCGGATGACGTTCTGGAGGCCACCGAACGTCCCCGTTGCGGTGATCGTACCGTCATATTCCTTGGCGTCGACCGTAACCGAGGTGGTGAGAATCCGCTGGGTGATCGCACCCGACGCATCCGCCAGCGTCACGACATAGTTGTTGCCGCCATTGCCATCGGCAACGACATAACCACCGTTGACCCGGAGCAGTCGGCCGCCGGCATTCTTATTATCGAAGGACTGGCTAAGACCGGTGACGCTGTCACCGCTCACAAGGCCATTGGTCAGGACCAGACCAGCGGAATCGGTGGTGCCGTCATACTGCCGATTGTCCGCCACGGCCGTCAGCGCGAGCGATGCGCGGGTGATGTCGGCCACACTGTCGGCAAGCGCGGCGAGCGTATAATTGCCCGCATCCGCGCCCGTCAGCCCGGCGTTCGACACCGTCACGACCTTGGCCGCGCCCGCATTGCGATCCGCAAAGGCAAGAGTGGCGGTCGCCGCCACGCTGTCGCCCACGATCAAATTATTCAGCCTGCCGAACGTGCCGGTGGCCGCCACCGTGCCGTCATAGACCTTGTTGTTCGCCGTGACGCTCGTGGTCAGCTGACGCTTGGCGATAGTGCCGACGCCGTCCTGCAGTTGGACGACATAGTTCGCCCCCAGGTTGCCGTCATCGAGCGTATAGCCGGTGACCTTCAACGCCCGGTCACCCGCATTGCGGGTATCGAACGCCTGGACCAGACCGCTCAGCGTATCGCCCGACACCAGCCCG
>NZ_JAXCMJ010000111.1:0-911 GCF_038084995.1 Sphingomonas sp. 2378 | reverse complement strand
GCGCTATTATATCGCACTGCACGCGCCGACCGCCGCGAACGACGAGCGCAACTGGCATTTCCATCTGCTTTATTACGACCGTCCGTGCGAGCGGATCGATGGCGCATGGGATTTCGCCATCGTGGAGGAGAAGCGAACCGCATCGCGCAATCGCCGGCGGAGCTATCCGCATCGCCAGAAAAAGTGCGCCGAGGTCCGTCACAAGGACTGGCCCATGTACATGCGGACGCGCTTCGCCGACGCGGTGAACGCGGAGCTGGAAGCGATCGGAGCGCCGCGGCGCTACGATCCGCGCGCCTACGCGGACATGGGGATCGAGGCCGAGCCGCAGGAGCACCTCGCCCCCCGGCTCGCGTTCATTGCGGCATGTGGCGCCGCGCCCGAAAAGGATGTCGAAAACGCCCACAAGGGGTGGTGGGCGCGGAGGGTCGCGGTACTCAAGCGACACGACGAGATCGAGAAGGCCGACGAAGAACGGGTCGCCGAACTGCGCCGGACATGCGTCGAAGGGCCGGCGCGAACCACCTTCCTCGCGGAGCTTGCGCGCCAACTGGCACAGCGGCGCGCGGAAGCGCGCACCGCCGATGTGATCCTCACGATCCAGCATCCCATGGCCCGCAGCAACGCCGAACAGACCGCCGAGAAGATGCGCGGCTATGCCGACGACCTGGCCAACAAGCTGCGGGCGAAGGGCAAGGACCCCGAGGGGCACCCCCGGTACGAGGCGCTCGTACAACGCGAGCGGGACGCGCACGCCTATCTCGACGATCTCGAAAAGGCCTTCGCGCCCGACGTCGCATTCGCCAGGTCGTTGCGGGTTACGACCAACTGTACGATGCGCGACGGCAGCCCGGTCCCATTATGGAGGTCGCATGCTGGGCACATGTCCGGCGCAAGATCTACGACGTGTG
>NZ_JAXCMJ010000110.1:0-948 GCF_038084995.1 Sphingomonas sp. 2378 | reverse complement strand
AGCGCAAAACCCCAAAACCCCATAGCTCACCGCGCGTGGCCCGCGGCTTCCTGCTTTGGAGGATATCGTACACCTGCCGGTGCCCGATTTCCTTCACAGCTCAAGACATTCAGCGGGGGACTGGCCGATCCCAAAAGCGGTCGTTACGGCGCGGACACAAGTAAAATCATTCTGCCCACCGATGCCGCGTCTCACGGTCGAAACGGCTTCACGGCCAACGCGTTAGCAGCTTGTTTGGCGCGCCGCGCTCCTTGAAACTCACCGTGAACTGAAGATTCTTGAATTTGAAATAGAGGTCGCAGCCGGTGATCGCGCTTAAGGTTTCGCTGGCCCGTCTCCTGATGCGGGCGCGAATGCGCCCGATTGTTAGACGGTTGGGACGAGGCTTTCCTCAATGGAATTTTTCGGCTCCTTGGAACCGGCCGCAGTCATGACTGTCTCGCTCGTGATCCCGGCAATGAAGAGCGGCTGATGGTCAATCGCTTGCCGGGAAATCGGCCCTGGACGATGTTCGCGGCATGCCTCTTCCCGCGGGGCTTTCGACGCTGCCTCAAAAGCGTTAACCGTAGTATCGCGACCTTGCCGCCGCCGTGGCGGAGGGCAATTTTCGCGAAGACCTGTTCTACCGGCTGAAGGGCGTGGTGCTGCGGACGCCGTCACTGGCCGAGCGGGCGACCGATGTGCCGTTGCTGGCCAGCCTGTTCCTGCGGCGAGCGAGCGAAGGCCGGGCCAGCTTCTCGCCGGACGCGCTGGATTGGTTGGCGGGCCGGGGATGGCCCGGCAACGTCCGCGAATTGCGCTCGGCCGTCGAATGCGCCGCCGCGCTGGCGATCCCGGGCGCGGCGGGTGACCGACGCCGTACTCGACGAGGTGGCGATCTGGCAGCAACGCCCGCTGGATCCGGTCTACCCGCTCGTCTTTTTCGACGCCTTGCGGGTGAAGATCCGG
>NZ_JAXCMJ010000109.1:0-1030 GCF_038084995.1 Sphingomonas sp. 2378 | reverse complement strand
GGATTATAGTTGTTATAAAACTGTTCGATGTATTCAAAGCAAGAGAGTTGAACTTCTTGAATGGAGTGATAAGTTCTTCTGTTTATTTCCCGTTGTTTGAGGTACTTGAAAAAGGCCTCAGTGACAGCATTATCATAAGGATATCCAGGTTTGGAGTAAGAAGCAAGCAATTGATGCTCATCTAATATTTTTCTAAAGGAAGCTGATTTAAATTGGCTACCTTGATCCGAATGAAAAATGATTGGTTCCTTAGGCTTCCTCTTATTTATAGCCATCCCTAATGTGTCACAGGCAAGTTTAGCATCAATCCTGTCACTTACTTTCCAAGCAATACATTTTCTAGAGTAGAGGTCAAGGATGGCGCAGAGATAAACATGCCGTCTATGTCCTATAGAAATATAAGTGAAATCAGTTGTCCATACTTGATTCGGGGACTTAGGATTAAATTCTTGTTTAAGGAGATTATCAGAAGAAAATGCAGGAGAGTGTTTTGATTTAACTCTAGGTTTAATCGTTGACATTTTAGGGAGTGTCATAGACTTGAGAAGTCTTAAGATACGCCCCTCAGAAATATTAACGCCATAATCACGCAGGAGAATAATTTTAAAAGCTCTCGTTCCAATTCTTTTCTTGGCTTTCATATAAATCTCAAGGAGTAATTTTCTCAAGCGTTGATTTTCTATTTCACGTTTTGAGGGCTTCTTGTTTATGAAGTTATAGTAGGTGGAACGATTGACATGTAAAACACGACAGAGCATAACTGTCGTGTGTTCAAATCGGAGTCTATAGACTGCTTTTAATCTCACTTGGAGTTTTGCATGAATATGGCACTTGCTTTTTTTAAGATAAGATTTTCTTCTTCGAGTTGGGCATTCCTTTTTTGTAATTCTTGAATCTGTTTAGCAGTCAAGACCGTATTATCTTCAAGACGAACTTGAGAGTACTGCTTGATCCATTTTGCAAGTGCAGAAGGGGAGACACCATAGTCTTTACAGAGTTCGGATTGAGTTTTACCTGTTTGGTAGAGATT
>NZ_JAXCMJ010000108.1:0-1050 GCF_038084995.1 Sphingomonas sp. 2378 | reverse complement strand
ACGACCAACTGTACGATGCGCGACGGCAGCCCGGTCCCATTATGGAGGTCGCATGCTGGGCACATGTCCGGCGCAAGATCTACGACGTGTGGAAGGCAACCGGCTCCACCACGGCGCGCACCGGGGTCAGCATGATCGACCTGATGTACGAAATAGAGGAGTTGGGACGCGGGCTGTCGCTCGACGAGCGTCACGACCGCCGACAGGTCGTTAGGGCAGCGGTGAACGGCTTCTTCAACTGGGCCGAGGACACCATGCGCCGCATCTCGGGCAAGGGGGCGCTGGCCGATGCCATCCGCTATGCGGTGAAGCGACGCGAGGCGCTGACCCGCTTCTGCGACGACGCGCGGCTCGAGGCGGACAATAACCGTGCCGAGAACTGCCTCCGCCCCGTGGCGCTCGGTCGCAAGAATTACCTTTTTGCCGGCTCGGACAAGGGCGGCGAGCGAGCCGCCGCCATCTACACGCTCATTCAGACGGCCCGACTCAACTTCGTCGACCCCGAAGCCTGGCTGCGCGACGTGCTCACCCGCATCGCCCAGGGGCACCCCGCCAACCGTATCGGTGAACTCGCGCCGTGGTACTTTTCAGCGATTACCGAACGCGGCTAACGGGCCATCCGAACACGGTACTTGCGTTGAAGGCTTTCGCTCAACCAGAATGCCCGTCAAGGCTATTTGGTGAACGCGAAGATGCTGTTGAAACGTGCCTGGCCTCTCCTGCTGGTCGCTCTGCTCGCGCTGCAAGCATTCGTGCGCCCCGACGCCAACATTTTAAGCGTGAGAGACGACAGCTTTCATATTCTCAGCCGGATCTCGGCAGGCAAGGAAAGCCCGTGGCCTACCCAGACAGGTTTCACGCGATTGATGGCAACCGAGTATAAGTGTGGGTTCCCTGTCAGACCGGATATTCTCGAACCGCGCTTTTCAGAAATAACCTCACCGCTTCGCTGGGCTGCGGAACGTATATACCAAGGCGATCTCATGGATGCAGCCATGGCGAACCTGTCGCCTTGGCAAGTCAGGATCTGGCAACTCCGCTACGGCCTGG
>NZ_JAXCMJ010000107.1:0-1069 GCF_038084995.1 Sphingomonas sp. 2378 | reverse complement strand
GCCCCACCCACCGAAGCCGTCGCCGCCCCCCGTCCCGCCGAGGGGCGGACCGAACAGGGCGTCCGCGTCCATGCGCGACAGGTGACGATCCCCTCGACGCGAGGACCGGTGACGATCACCGTCGCGGCCCCGCGCTCGGTCGTTGCGCGACCGATCCGCGCCGCGCTGATCCCGCTGCTCGCGATGCTGGCGGGGCTGGGCGTGTTGCTGGCGGCGACGAGCCTGATCCAGTTGCGTCTCGGCCTGCGCCCCTTGCGTCGGTTGCGCGATGAGGTTGCCGCGATCCGTAGCGGCGAGCGGACCCGCGTCGAGGAGGACCAGCCCGCCGAGTTGCAACCCCTGGCGGTCGAGCTCAACGCGCTGACCGTCGATACCGAGCGCAATCTGGCGGCGGCGCGAACGGCGGCGGCCAATCTGGCCCATGCGCTCAAGACCCCGGTGGCGACGCTGGCGCTCGATCTGGCGAACGACCCACCCCGCGCGGCACAGGTGGCGCGGATCGATGCGACCATCCGCCATCACCTCGCCCGCGCCCGTACGCAGATCGGGGCGACGCGCGCCGTTACCCCGCTGGCCCCTGCAATGGACGACCTGGCCCATGCGATCGGGCGGCTCCATGCCGACCGGGGCATCGCCGTGACCACGGACATCGCCGCCGATCTGACGGTGGCGATGGATGCGCAGGATCTGGATGAAGTGGCGGGCAATCTGGTCGACAATGCCGCCCGCCACGCCCGGTCGCGGGTAACGATCGGCGCCGCGACCGAGGGGCGACAGATCCTGCTGCGCGTGGTCGATGATGGGCCGGGCATTGCCGAGGAGGATCGCCTTCGCGCGACCCAGGCCGGGGCCCGGCTGGACGAGCGGGGGGACGGGCATGGCTTCGGCCTGCCGATCGTCCGCGAACTGGCCGAGTTTCATGGCGGCGGGCTGATCCTGGCCGAGGCGGCGGGCGGCGGACTGTCCGCCACCGTCCTGCTGCCGCGTGCCGCACGACAAGGTTGAACAGGAGAGATGCGACCGATGATCCCCCGCCCCGCCCGGACCCGCCCCCTGATGCTGCTCCCCA
>NZ_JAXCMJ010000106.1:0-1147 GCF_038084995.1 Sphingomonas sp. 2378 | reverse complement strand
AGGTCTCACACCCTACGAGGCCATCTGCAAAGCATGGCAAAACGAGCCAGCCCGCTTTACATCAAACCCGCACCATCAAATGCCGGGATCAAACACCTAGGGTCAGGACCCATTGATGTGAGCGTCGCGATCTGATTCAGGCTTCGCGAGGAGGCCGGGATGAGTGACCTGTTTTGGCTGACTGACGAGCAGATTGATCTTCCCCCGGTTCGGCGGACACGCTGGGTTAGCCGATCATGCGCTGCTCGGCTTGTTCGGGCGTGAGATACCCGATGGCCGAGTGCATACGGTGTCGATTGTAGTAGCCTTCGATGTATCCGAACAGCGCCTGGCGCGCTTCGGCCTGCGTCGCCCACCGACACAGATGAACGAGTTCAACCTTGAGGGTATGGAAGAAGCTCTCCATCGGGGCATTGTCGTAGCAATTGCCGGTGCGGCTCATCGGGGGCACCGCGCCGATCACCGCCAGGTAATCGCCATATGCACCGGCCGCGTATGGCGACCCGCGATCCGAGTGGCAGATGAGGCCAGGCGCTGGTCGTTTGCGTTGGGCTGCCATCATCAGTGCGGTGAGCGGCAGCTCGGTGCGCATATGGTCGCGCATGGCCCAGCCGACGATCTTGCGGGTCGCGAGGTCGAGGACAGCCGCGAGATACAGCCAGCCCTCCCCGGTGGCGATGTAGGTGATGTCCGCGAGCCAGACCCGGTTCGGCGCAGAAGCCGTGAAGCGCTGCGCCAGCAGGTTCGGGGCGATCGGCAGATAGTGGCGGCTGTCGGTGGTGCACGGCCGGAACTGGCGCCCGGCCAGCGCGCGGATGCGATGCCGGCGCATGAGGCGCTCGACGCGGCCACGGCTGCAGCAATGGCCTTCCGCCCGCAGGGCGGCATGCATCCTGGGCGATCCGTATCGTCCCTGATGACGCGCCTGGAGCCGACGTATGTCGCCGAGAAGTGCCAGGTTGGCCGTCGTTCGCGCGCTGGGTGCCCGGGGAGTGTCAGGAATTTCGTGTGCGGGCGGGCGGATGAACATTACGCCGCCATGGCCCTAATGAAGCGTTCGCCGAAGATGACGGCGAACTGTGCCTTTGCCATGGTCCACTCACGTGGCGGCATTCTCCACTCTTTCTCCGAGCGGTTCAAGATCAGG
>NZ_JAXCMJ010000105.1:0-1165 GCF_038084995.1 Sphingomonas sp. 2378 | reverse complement strand
ACCTTCAGCAGGCGATTGCCCGCATTGCGGCTGTCGAACACCTGGGTGGCGCTGGCGGTGTCGCCGGTCACCAGCCCGGTGATCCTGACCGTCCCCGACGAGGCGGTCGTGCCGTCATAGGTCTTGGTATTGTCCGAGGCGGCGAGCGTCAGCGAGGCGCGCGCCACGTCGGCGATCCCCAGCACCGTGTTCGATGCCAGCACGAAGTTGCCAAGGCCATTGCCCGAGAGCGCATAGCCACCCAGCGTCACGCTCTTGCCGGTGCCCGCATTGCGGTCGACCAGCGTGCCCGTCACCCCGCTGGCGTCCAGCGTCACCCCGTCGCTGGCGAGCAGCGCCTTGGTCAGCGCATCGTCGTCACCCGCGCTCAGCGTCAGCGTGCCGCGCTGGCCCGTGGTCAGGATGTCGGTGCCGTCATAGGTCTTGGCACCGCGACCCGCCGCCGTGATCGTCACCGACCGGGCGGTGATCGTCCCCACCGCCGCCGAGGCGGTGGTGCTGGTCAGGTCGTAATTGGCCGCATCGCGCCCGGACAGCGCCATGCCGGTGACCGTCACGGTCTTGCCCGTGCCCACATCCTTGCCGGTATAATAGGCCGCCGAGGTGAGAACGTCGACCGCATCACCCGCGATGACCCCGGCAAGGTTCGCGCCGAGCAGCGTCGCGGCGGTGGTGCCGTCATAGACCTTGGACACCGTGCCCGTCAGCGTGCCGTCGATCACCTTGCGGGCGATCGTGCCGCTCGCATCCACCTTGACGATCGCATAATTGCCACCGTCATTGCCGTCCGCGATCGTCCAGCTGTTGGCGCTGATGATCCGCTGCCCGGCATTCTTGGTGTCGAACGCCTGCGTCATACCGCTGATCGTATCGCCGACGACCAGGCCCGTAGCGGTCACCGTACCGCTCGACGCCGTGGTGCCGTCATAGGTCTTGCTATCGTTGCTCGCGGTCAGCGTCAGCGTCGCCTTGGTGATCGAGGCGCTGCCACCAGACACCGCGTCGAGCACATAATTGCCCGCCTGTGCGCCACCCAGCGTCAGACCCGAGACGTTCACCGCCTTGCCCGCACCGACGTTACGATCGACGAAGGTGAACAGCCCGCTGCCCCCCACCGTCACGTCATCGCTGCCCAGCACACCGGTCAGCCCGGTGATCCGCCCGA
>NZ_JAXCMJ010000104.1:0-1271 GCF_038084995.1 Sphingomonas sp. 2378 | reverse complement strand
TCGTTCGGTATCGCAGGCTCTTTGCGTCGGGACATATCGGGTCTCCTTCTTCCCCTTTATGCCCGCCCGCACACGAAATTCCTGACACTCCCGCGTCCGAGTACCGGGCGCTGGAGGCGCAGGTGCGCGAACTGCAGAGGCTGCTCGGCAAGAAGGCCATGGAGAACGAGCTGCTGCGTGAGGCCGTGTCCCGTGCCGCAGGCCCAAAAAAACTGCTCTTGCGCTCGACCTCACTGCCCGGGGACATTCTGTGACTGCGGTAGCCGATGCGCTCGGCGTCGCCCGCCCGCATCTGTCTGCGATGCGCAACCAACCACCGCCACGACCGCGCGGACGGCCACCATTGCCGGATGCCGAGCTGGTCGCCGACATCCGGGTGCTTGTCGCCGATCTGCCCACCTACGGTTATCGCCGCGTCCATGCCCTGCTGCGCCGCCAGGCTGAGCAGACCGGTCGCGCTGCTCCCAATCCCAAGCGCGTCTACCGCGTCATGAAGGTGCATGGACTGCTGCTCCAAAGAGGCGGCGGACGGCATGGGGAGCGCCGTCACGACGGTCGTGTCGCCGTCGACCAGCGCAACACTCGCTGGTGCTCCGACGGGCTGGAGATCGCCTGTGACAACGGCGAAAAGGTGCGCGTCGCGTTCGCGCTCGACTGCTGCGACCGCGAGGCCATGGGGCATGTGGCAACCACGAGCGGCATCACCGCCCAGGACGTGCAGGACCTGATGGTCGCCACCGTCGAGCACCGCTACGGTCGGGTGAACCGCGTACCCCAGCCAATCGAGTGGCTAACGGATAACGGCACCTGCTATACCGCCCGCGACACCCGCACCTTTGCCCGCGACATCGGGCTGGTGCCGCGCACCACCCCGGTCAGCAGCCCGCAGTCCAACGGCATGGCCGAGGCGTTCGTCCGCACCCTCAAGCGCGATTACGTCCGCGTGAACCCCAAGCCCGACGCGCAGACCGTCATCGCGCAGCTACCAGCTTGGCTCGACCACTATAATGAGGTGCATCCACACCGCGCCCTCGGCTACAGGTCACCCCGCGAGTTCATCGCGACAACACGCGAGGCCCTGTCAGCCAATTAGGGGGCAACAACACATGCGCGACGAGCTGCTCAACGAGACGCTGTTCTTCACCATCGGCCAGGCCCGCTCGATCCTGGCGCGCTGGGTCGACGACTACAACAACGAGCGTCCGCACTCCTCGCTCGGCTACGCCACTCCGGCAGCCTTCGCTGCCGGGCTCGAACAGCAACGGGCGGGG
>NZ_JAXCMJ010000103.1:0-1343 GCF_038084995.1 Sphingomonas sp. 2378 | reverse complement strand
GTCGGGGACGGTCAGGATCACCGGGCTGGTGACCGGCGACACCGCCAGCGCCACCCAGGTGTTCGACAGCCGCAATGCGGGCAATCGCCTGCTGAAGGTGGTCGATCAGGTGATCAACGACGGCAATGACGGTGGCAACTACGTCGTTCATCTGGTCGATGGCATTGGGACCATCGCGCGCCGCCTGGTCACCACCAATGCGATCGCCGATGGCAAGGTCTATGACGGGACGACGCGCGCTACCGGGCGCTACACGGCGCTTGGCAATGTCGTCGCTGGCGACACCGTGGCAGCGACCGGTGGCGACATGGTCTTCGCCGATCGCAATGTCGGTATCGCCAAGACCGTGTCGGTGAGCGGCACGACGCTGAGCGGTGGGGACGCCGCCAACTATGTGCTGGACACCGTGGCGGACACCACGGCCAGCATCAGTCGCGCCGCCTTGGTCCTGAATGCGGGCACGGACACGCGTGCCTATGACGGCACGCTCGTATCGAACGGGGCGATCCGCGCGGTCGGCCTGGTGGCGGGTGACAGCGTGACGGCGTCGCAGCTGTTCGACAGCAAGAATGCGGGGGCCCGTATCCTCCACGTGGTCGACGGTAGCTGGACGGTGTCGGACGGTAATGGCGGCAACAACTACGCCGTGACGATCGGCGACACCGCCAATGGCGCGATCACCCAGCGCGTGCTGACCACAGCCGTGACCGTCAATGACAAGGAATACGACGGCACCACGGCGGCGACCGGTACGTTCGGCGGGCTGTTCAATCTGGTCGGCAGCGACCAGGTGACGCTATCCGGCGGGACGCTGGCCTTTGCCGACCGCAATGCGGGCACCGGCAAGGTGGTGACGGTGACGGGTGCGACGCTGGGCGGGGCGGATGCGGCCAATTACGTGCTGGCCGACGTGGCCTCGGGCACCGGGACGGTGACGCGCAAGGCGCTGGTGCTGACCGCTGTCGGGGACAGCAAGGTCTATGACGGCACGCTTGCGTCGAGCGGGCAGGTGCGGGCCAGCGGGCTGGTCACGGGCGACGCCGTGATCGCGACGCAGGCGTTCGACGGCAAGGACGTCGGGACGCGCGGCCTCCAGGTCGCGACGTGGAGCATTGCCGACGGCAATGGCGGCGGCAACTATGCGGTCAGCATCGACAATCCGGTCAGCGGGACGATCACCGCACGGACGCTGCGGGCCGCGGCGGTGGTCGACGACAAGACTTATGACGGCACGATCGCGGCGATCGGGCGGATCACCGGGCTGACCGGTGTGCTGGGCAGCGATGACGTGACGGTGGGGGGCAGCGGGCTGTTCACCTTCGTCGATCGTAACGTCGGTGCGG
>NZ_JAXCMJ010000102.1:0-1380 GCF_038084995.1 Sphingomonas sp. 2378 | reverse complement strand
TCTCCTGACCTCCTTCCGGACTCCAGAAGGAGACCACGACAGGTACGGACATCCACGGCTACGTCGAGCGCGGCAACACGCGGCTCACCGGACGCTTACTGGCACATCACAAAGGGTCGAGTGCCAAAGAATCGAGGGCCGAACGAACCCACATCCGGCCTGACCGAAAGCCGCCGTCACACCCAGCGGCGCACCGGTCCCTGCCCTAGTCAGAGGTTCCTTTGCGCCATAAAGCCATGTGATGTGACTGGCGCGCCCGAGATGAAAGCGATGGGCACTCAGATCATTGGGAAATTTGGGTGGCGAGGGCGGCGTGACCGCGTCTTCTACCCGAATATGAGTCGATAGGGCCTGACGGGACGATTCATTGGTAGCCCTCGCTCATCACATTGCTTAGTCCCAAATTCAGGACAGGCGAGTTTTGGGACGAAGCCGCCGTTCCCGATGGGCAGCTCGAACGTCCGGTCCTCCTAGAACCCGACTGTCGCCATCGTGGCCTCTCGCCTTCTGAATGAGAAAGTTGTCGTCGCGATCGATGTGTCGCGTGTGGTGCCCGTGTAAAAGAAGCGACAAGCGGCACGCGCGAAGACTTGGGTCAAGAAGGCGGCTCTTCCGAGAAATCGAAACGCAAGATAGAAGCGCTGCTGCCTACCGGACCTCCATACGAGCAATCCAGTCAACGCCGACCCGAGCCTGTGCGACTTCGATGCCGGCCAGCGTCGCTTTGATCACGCGCAAACCGTCGGTTTGCTCGGTCGCGATGAAACCTTCCCTTTCCAGCCGATCGAGCAACGCGCTCAGGTCGCGATGGGAGGGGCCAAGGCCAATGGTCCCTAACCAGTGATAGTATAGCTGGTCATTGCCCACCCCATGCTTTTCCAAGCCTGCGAGAATTTCGCGGGCCTGCAGCGACTCGCGAATGGCGACGAAAGGATCGGTCTGGTTCGATTGTTTGGTCTGGGGCCTAGAAAAAGTAGAAAACGGAGGTGCCGGGGAGTGTCAGGAATTTCGTGTGCGGGCGGGCATAACGGGAATGAAGGAGACCCGATATGTCCCGACGCAAAGAGCCTGCGATACCGAACGATCTGCTTGATCAGTTGCTGGCTGGCGGTGACGCCGGTGCCGCGCTGGCGCAAGGTGGCCTGCTGGATGCGCTGAAGAAGGCGCTGACCGAGCGCGCCCTGAACGCCGAGATGGATCACCACCTGGCCGGGGAAGACGGAGCTGGCAACTCGCGCAACGGCTACGGCCGGAAGACGATAACCACCGATACCGGCAAGCTGGCGATCGACGTACCGCGCGACCGGCAAGCCAGCTTCGACCCGCAGCTGATCGCCAAATACCAGCGGCGCTTTCCAGGTTTCGATGAAAAGATCGTGT
>NZ_JAXCMJ010000101.1:0-1572 GCF_038084995.1 Sphingomonas sp. 2378 | reverse complement strand
AAGCTGACCAAGGCCCGTACCGGATCCCTGCAGCGAAAGCCTCGCCCAGATCCTCTGTCACAAATGAGCCGTTTCGCAGAGGAATCCTTGCAGGGGAGGTGGCAGGCCGTAGGCCTGACGGAGGGGTATCGCCGTTGGCGAGGACAGGGTGCACTCGCCAACGGGGACACCCCTCCACCAGCTTCGCTGGTCCCCCTCCCCTTGCAGGGGAGGAATGGCGATTGATCCGAATTTTCGCTAACGATCGAACGACATCAGGATCGGGCACGGCCCCGCCGACCCGCTGCCGCACTCCCTCGCCAACGTCTGGAGGGCGTCGCGCGCCGCCTGCAACTCCGCGATCCGGGCGTCCAGTGCGGCGATGCGGTCCTGCGCCAGCGACCTGGCCCGCGCGCGGTCGTCGGTCGCGTCCAGCGCCAGCAGCTCGCCGATCTGCTCCAGCGTGAAGCCCGCATTCTGTGCGGACCGGATGAAGCGCAACCGCCGCACGTCCGCCTCGCCATAGCGGCGTATGCGGCCGCCCGATCCCGGCCCCTCCGGCCGCGCGGGCGTGTCGATCAGGCCGCGCCGCTGATAATAGCGGATCGTCTCCACCCCGACGCCGCCCTCGCGCGCCAGTCCGGCAATCGTCCAGTCGGCCATCGTCTTGACTCCGTACCATGGTACGCATGCCATATGGGTATCGGACCCCAGCCGGAGAAGATGATGGCGACGCCCCCGCCCCTACGCAAGACCGCGACCCTGTACCGCATGGTGATGCCCGCCCATACCTGCCCCTATGGCCTGAAGGCGAAGGACTTACTCCGCCGACAGGGCTACGCGGTCGAGGACCACCCTTTGCGCACCCGTGAGGAAACCGACGCCTTCAAGGCCGAGCATGGCGTGAAGACGACGCCGCAGGTCTTTATCGGGGGCGAGCGGGTGGGCGGCTATGACGATCTGCGCCGTTTCTTCGGCAAGCGCGTGGCTGATCCCAAGGCGACCAGCTATCGCCCGGTCGTCGCCCTGTTCGCGATGACCGCGCTCATGGCGCTGGCGGCATCCCAGGCGGTCTATGCCACGCCGTTCACGCTACGCGCGGGCGAATGGTTCGTCGCGTTCAGTATGGCGGTGCTCGCGCTGCTGAAGCTCCAGAATGTCGAGAGCTTCGCGACCATGTTCCTGAACTACGACCTGCTGGCCAAGCGCTGGGTCCCCTATTCCTATGCCTATCCCTTTGCCGAGGGGCTGGCGGGGGTGCTGATGATCGCGGGCGTGTTGACCTGGATCTCGGTGCCGGTCGCGCTGTTCATCGGTGGCGTGGGCGCGGTGTCGGTGGTCAAGGCGGTCTATATCGACCGGCGCGAATTGAAATGCGCCTGTGTCGGCGGGGCGGGCAATGTGCCGTTGGGGTTTCTGTCGCTGACCGAGAATGTGATGATGATCGCGATGGCGGTGTGGATGGTGGTGCAGCACGGGTGATCCCGCTCCTTCCGTGCTCGTAGGGACAGGTTTCCCCGGGGAAACGCGTATATCCTCCCCTGCAAGGGGAGGGGGACCATGCGCCAGCATGGTGGAGGGGGTGTGCGGCGG
>NZ_JAXCMJ010000100.1:0-1715 GCF_038084995.1 Sphingomonas sp. 2378 | reverse complement strand
GGGCCTTGGCGACCGGGGGGCGGCGGTGCGGTGAGGGGCGGAAAATCCCCCGACCCCAAAATCCCGGTGGGCCCCGCGATCCGCCAGCGCCAACCGGGTTCGGGCTCCAGCAAGCCCCGGCGCGAGGCGATCCGGTCACGGTCCACCCGCCCTTGCGGATCGACGGCGGCAGCGAGCAGCGCGATCTCCGAGTCCAGCCGCTGGTCCAGCCCGCGCGTCACGATCCCCTCCAGCGCGCGGGTCAGCCCCCATCCGGCGAGCAGCAGCGCGAACAGGATCGCAACGCCGGAGATCAGGATCATCCGGCCATGGATCGACCGTGGCAGCTTCAACTCGCATCCCCGGCGGTCAGGCGATAGCCGAGGCCGCGCACCGTCTCGATCAGGTCCGCGCCGATCTTCTTGCGCAGCCGTCCGACGATCACCTCCAGACTGTTGGAATCGACATCGGCATCGCCCTCATAGACCCGCTCCAGCAATTCCAGCCGGGGGATGACCGCCTCCTTGCGCAGCATCAGCGCGGACAGCACGCGCCATTCGAAGGCGGTCAGCTTCAGCGGCAGGCCGTCCAGCTCGAATTGTCCCGTCTGGCTGTCGAAGGACAGGGGGCCGCAGGTCAGGCGCGGCTGGGCATGGCCCGCCGCGCGGCGGACCAGCGCGCGCAGTCGCATGACCAGTTCCTCGACGCGGAAGGGCTTGGTCAGGTAATCGTCGGCCCCCGCCTTGAACCCCGCGACCTTGTCCGACCAGCCGTCGCGCGCGGTCAGGATCAGCACGGGCAGGGCGCGGCCCGCCTCGCGCCATGCCTTGAGCAGGGTCATGCCGTCGCCATCGGGCAGGCCCAGGTCGAGCACGGCGGCGTCATAGATTTCGGTGTCGCCCGCATGGCCCGCGTCCAGGCCATTGTCGATCAGGTCGACCGCGCAATTCTCCGCCCGCAAGGCACGCGCGATGGCGGGGCCCAGCGCGGCATCATCCTCGACCAGCAATATCCGCATGACGCTGATGTCTTCCCCCTGATGGCCTGCGTGCGGCCCGCTATCCTCGCACAGCTTAAACCCAATCTGAACCGCGCGGTTCAGCGGGCATCGGGCCGAATCACCTAAAAGCGGGGCATCAACCAAGGAGCCTCAGACCATGTCTCGATGGAATGTTTCGAATTTCCGCCCTCAGGGCAAAGCCCCGCTGGCCGTCGCCGCCGCCGTCCTGATCGCCCTGGGGGCGGGGGGCGGTGCCGCCGCGGTCTCGATGACCCGGCCGACCGTCACCATGGCCCCCGCCAGCCCGACGCCGATCGCCAGGCTGTCCTCGACCAGCGGTATCGTCACCGCCAAGGGGCGCGTCGCCGAAGTGTTCGGCGACCGGTTCGTGGTGCAGGACGGCACGGGCCGCGCGATGGTCGCCGGGTCGCGCGATGTGGTGCCCTCGGTCGGCAGCAATGTGATGGTGCAGGGCCGGTTCGACGACGGGATCATGCACGCGCAATATCTGGTCGATCCCAATGGGTCGGTCGTGCCGGTCGGCCCGCCGCCGCCCCCGCCGGGCGGTCCGCGTGGTCCCGGCGGCCCCGATGGCCCGCGTGGCGACGGCCCGCCGCCTCCGCCGCCCGGCGGTCCGGGCGCTCCCCCGCCGCCTCCGCCGGGCGGCTGCGCGCCGGGATCGTCAGCCTGCGCGAACAGGGACTGGTGTGACGCCGTCGCGCCAATGAGGACAATC
>NZ_JAXCMJ010000099.1:0-1741 GCF_038084995.1 Sphingomonas sp. 2378 | reverse complement strand
ACCGGCCAGCCAAAGCTGACCAAGGCCCGTACCGGATCCCTGCAGCGAAAGCCTCGCCCAGATCCTCTGTCACAAATGAGCCGTTTCGCAGAGGAATCCAGACCGTCCGGAAACTCTCGGACGGCGGGATCGGCATGAACGTCCTACCGAAAAGCGGCGCGAGAGCCGGCATCTTCCCCTCCGGGCTCTGGCGAGGCCGTAATGAGCGTTCGTATTTTGGGGGAAGATGATACGTTTGGAGGTCTTGGTCAGGCTTGCACTGCCCGGATCAACCCCGGCACGCCGATGAGGGTTATGGCGCGCCTGATATTGTAGGCCAGTGCCGTCAGGCTGAACTCGGCGCGGACCTTGTCCAGCCCGCGCATCAGGAACGCCCCCTGGTTCATCCACTGCTTGATCGAGCCGAACGGGTGTTCGACCGTGGATTTGCGGATGGTGAGGATGCCTGGCCGTTCCGTGAGGCGCGTCGCCATGCGCTCGATGACCGCCTCGTGCTCGCCGCGATTGATGCGGCGCCAGCGGCCCTTGGTACAGCGCGCCTTGATCTGGCAGCCGGCGCACGCGGCAGGGCTGGAATACTGGACCGACAGATGCCCGCGCGTCACCGAAGCGTAGCGGGTATCCAGCACTTGCCCGCCGGGGCAGTGATAGGCGTCGGCCACGGGATCGTAGCGGAACCGCTCCTTGGGAAAGAGGCCGTTGCCGGTGGCGGTGCCACGATGCGGGCGGGGAATGTAGGGCGTGATGCCGGCCGCCTCGCACGCGACGATATCGTCGCCCGAGTGATACCCCATGTCGGCGACCGCATCGATCCGCTCGACCCCGAGCACCTCCATCGCCGCGCCGGCGGTGGGCGTGAGCAGGCCCATGTCGTTGCAGGCGTTGGTGACGTGCTGTTCGACGATCAGGCTGTGCTTCGCGTCGACCGCTACCTGGGCATTGTAGCCGACCGTGACCTTGGAATGCGCGACCATGAGGCGGGCGTCGGGATCGGTGAGCGAGATCTGCCCTTCGCCGCTGTCCCGTAACTGGCCCAGCAGCGCCGCGCTGGCCTGGCGCTGCTCGCGCAGCCGGGCGATCTTCGTTGCCAGCGCCTCGCCGCGGCCGGTACCGGCACCATCCTCGCCGCGGTCGATGTCGTCCAGCTCGGCCAGATAGCGTTCGAGCCGTGCGTCGGTCGCAGCAAGATACGTCGCCAGTCGTTCGCGGCTGAAATTACGCGACCGGCTGTTCACCGCCTTCAGCCGTGTGCCGTCCACCGCCAGCAACTCGCGCCCGAACAGGTCGAGCCTGCGGCACAGCAGCACGAAGGCGCGGAACACTGACTTGAACGCGGCCCGGTTGTCGCGGCGGAAGTCCGCAATGGTCCGGAAGTCCGGCCGCACCCCGCGCAGCAGCCAGATCAGCTCGAGATTGCGGGTCGCTTCCGCCGCCAGGCGCCGGCTCGACCGCACCCGGTTCAGATAGCCGTACAGGTAGAGCTTGAGCAGGTCGGCCGGATCGTAACCGGGCCGACCGGTCGCCTTCGGTCGCGACCGCACGAAGCCGGCACCGCCCAAGTCGAGTTCATCGACGAAGGCGTCTATGAACCGCACCGGGTTGTCCGCCGCCACATAGTCTTCGACCGACGCCGGCAGCAGCAGCGCCTGATCCCGAGCATGTCCCTCGATATACGCCATGACCGCAGAGTACACCGTCCCAGCGCGGCGGGGAATCCTCAACGCTGTTTTCGGACGATCTG
>NZ_JAXCMJ010000098.1:0-1845 GCF_038084995.1 Sphingomonas sp. 2378 | reverse complement strand
GAAGGAACCCCATCGTCTGCCTCCGATGCCGCAGGGACAAACCTCAAAGCAGGCGCGCTACCTCACCGCCAACACCACTGCCGCGCAGCGGCTTCGTGCTCTGGGCGGAAGCGGCCTTCCGTCTGCATGGGCCATGACGTTCTAAAGCCACCCCTCCAGCACCTGGTCCGGTGGGCGGTGGCCGTCGGCCCAGCTTCGGATATTGGCGATGACCCGTTCGCCCGAGGCCATGCGGCCCTCCAGCGTCGCCGATCCCATATGCGGGGTCAGCACCACATTGGGCAGGGCCAGCAGGCGGGGGTCGATCTCCGGCTCGTGCCGCCAGACGTCGAGGCCCGCTCCCGCCAATCGCCCATTCTCCAGCGCGTCGACCATCGCCTCCTCGTCGACGATCCCGCCCCGGCTCGCGTTGATCAGGTAGACGTGGGGCCGCATCAGGGCGATGCGGCGGCGGTCGATCAGGTCGTGGCTGTCGGCGTTGAGCGGCGTGTGGATCGACACAATATCGATCGCGCCCAGCATCGCGTCGAGATCGGGATGCCATAGCGCGCCCAGTTCCGCCTCGATACTGGCGGGCAGGCGGCGGCGGTTGTGGTAATGGATCGACAGGCCGAAGGCGCGCGCGCGCCGCGCGACCGCCTGGCCGATCCGGCCCATGCCGACGATGCCCAGTGCCTTGCCGCCGATCCGGTGGCCCAGCATCCCGCCGGGGCTCCACCCCTTCCACGCGCCGGAGCGGACCAGCTTTTCCCCCTCCGCCAAGCGGCGCGGCACCGACAGGATCAGCGCCATGGTCATGTCGGCGGTATCCTCGGTCAGGACGCCGGGCGTGTTGGTGACGATGATGCCGCGCGCGCGGGCCGCTTTCAGGTCGATATGGTTCACCCCCGCGCCGAAATTGGCGATCAGTTTCAACCGGGGCCCCGCGCCCGCGATCAGGTCGGCGTCGATCGCGTCGGTGACGGTCGGGACCAGCACGTCGCAATCGGCCATGGCGGCGGATAGCGCGGCCTGGCTCATCTTCTCGTCGTCGCGATTGAGGCGCGTGTCGAACAGCGCGGCCATCCGGTCCATGATGGGATCGGGCAGTTCGCGGGTGACGACCACCCTGGGGTTCAGGCAGCGGCGTGGATCGGCCATGGTCACCGGATTGCGGCATGCCCGGCGGTCCGTCAACCGGCGATGCGGCCATCCAGAGGTTGAAGCGGCCCCCCGCATCGGCGTAGAGCCCAAAGGAAGAGCGGGCGGAAAAAGGGAAACGGAATGCGCAGGTCCATGATCGGGCTGGCTTTGCTGTCGGTGATGCTGTCGGCGGGGCCGATCGCCCCCGCCGCGACCGCCGCGACCGAAAAGCGTGCCATGCCCTATTATGGCTCGATCGGCGCGTCGGTGGCGCGGATGCGGACCGGCCCGGCACGCACCTATCCGGCGAGCTGGACCTATCGCCGGGCCGACCTGCCGGTGAAGATCGTCGCGGCGTTCAAGGAATGGCGCAAGGTGCAGGATCCCGACGGGACGGAAGGGTGGATGCTGGCGGTCTTGTTGCGCAACACCCGCACCGCGATCGTGCGCAGGACCGATCCCCTGCCCATGCGCTCGGCCCCCACTGAGAATGCCAAGACGCTGTGGCGCGCCGCCCCCGGCGTGGTCGGGCGGATCAGCGAATGCAATGGCGGCTGGTGTCGGCTGGACGTGAAGGGGCAGGCGGGGTTCGTACCGGTCGGGGCGATCTGGGGCGTCGAGCCGGGAGAGGTGGTGCCTTAATTCTTGGCACGCCCCTCCCGCAGGCGGGAGGGGATGGGGGAGGGTAGGCCACAGGTGATGGTCTCGGTGAGACTCCTTGCC
>NZ_JAXCMJ010000097.1:0-1893 GCF_038084995.1 Sphingomonas sp. 2378 | reverse complement strand
CGTATCCCAAATTCGGCGCGGGGTGGAGCAGCCCGGTAGCTCGTCAGGCTCATAACCTGAAGGCCGCAGGTTCAAATCCTGCCCCCGCAACCATCCCACAACACACATACGCCCGCCAGGTCACACGACCTCGCGGGCTTCCCGGCGTTCACGCCAACAGCGCTGGCGATCTGCGCGGCATCGGACCCGCGCGTCGCCAGTCATTCTCGTAAAACGATGGCATTCGGCATGAAAGCCGCTTGCTGTGTTCGCCAACGCGCACAGCATAGCCGCGCTTGTGGGTACGGTGCTATGTCGCTTGCTCATCCGGCGGGAGCTTGCGTTATTTCGGGGTTGCGCAACCCGGACCGATTTCGCCAGATTTGGGACGGGTTCCACCATTCCAACGCTCGCCGCTATGGGCCAAGATCCGAAGCGGTGGTCCGCTTCGTGCCGATACTCTTCAGCTCCGCTCTTGTCACAGGATCGCCCCGGACCATGACCGACCTGCCCAAGCTCCTCGTCACTCGCCGCTTGCCCGACACCGTCGAGCGTTACCTGACCGATACGTGGGACACCACGCTGAACATCGACGACCAGCCGCTCGACCGCCGCGCGCTGGTCGAGGCGATGACCGGTTATGACGCCTGGATGCCGACGATCACCGACCGGATCGACGCGGACCTGCTGGCCACGCCGGGGCGGCGGGTGCGCATCCTTGCCAATTACGGCGGGGGCGTCGACCATATCGATCTGGCGGCGGCACGCGAGGCGGGAGTGGTGGTGACCAACACCCCCGATGTGCTGACCGAGGCGACGGCGGAGATCGCGATCCTGCTGATGCTGATGGCGGCGCGGCGGGCAGGCGAGGGGGAGCGGGAGGTCCGGGCGGGCGCATGGACCGGATGGCGCCCTTCGCACCTGATCGGCCAGGGGCTGTCGGGCAAGACGCTGGGCCTGATCGGCTTCGGCCGGATCGCGCAGGCGACGGCGGCCAAGGCGAAGGGACTGGGGATGCGCATCCGCTATGCCAGTCGCTCCGCCGCCGCACCCGAGGTGGAGCAGGCCCTGGAGGCGACGCGCGCGGCATCGCCCCAAGCGCTGGCCGCCGAATGCGACATCCTGTCGCTTCACGTGCCGGGCGGAGAGGGGACGCGGCATATGGTCGATGCGGACCTGCTCTCACGGATGCGGCCGCATGCCATCGTCGTGAACACGGCGCGCGGGCCGGTCATCGATGAGGAGGCGCTGGCGGATGCGTTGACGCGGGGCGTGATCGGCAGCGTAGGGCTGGACGTCTATGAGCGGGAGCCGGTCGTTCATCCCGCCCTGTTGGCGCATCCCCGCGCGGTCCTGTTGCCGCATTTGGGCAGCGCGACGATCGAGGCGCGCACCGCCATGGGCATGCGCGCAGCGGACAATCTGGCGGCGTTCCTGCGCGGCGACGAGCCCGCCGATCGTGTCGCCTGAAGCGGCGATCGCCGGGCTGGTCGCGGAACGGCTGGCCGAGAGGCGGGCGGACGATCCGCCTCTCGTCCTGGGCCTGTGCGGCGCGCAGGGGAGCGGCAAGTCGACCGTCGCGGCGAGGCTCGCCGAGCGGTTCGTGGGCAGCGCGATCCTGTCGCTGGACGACCTGTACCTTACCCGCGCCGAACGCCAGCGGCTGGCGCGCGAGGCCCATCCCCTGTTCGCGACGCGTGGTGCGCCGGGTACGCATGACGTGGCGTTGGGGATCGCGACATTGGCCGCCGTTGCGCGAGGGGAAGCGGCGCCGCTGCCCCGCTTCGACAAGGCGATCGACGATCGTGCGCCCATTGACGTGACCCCCGTTTCTTCATCCAACTGGAAGTAGAGACCGTCTCCTTAAAGGGACGGACGGAATGAAGCGGAAGCAGTTTTCGGAAGAGCAGATCA
>NZ_JAXCMJ010000096.1:0-2019 GCF_038084995.1 Sphingomonas sp. 2378 | reverse complement strand
GAAAACCAAAAGAAATCCGTCATTCCACCACCTCCTCGCAGAGCCAGTGAATCACCATCATGCAGGAAACGGAAGACGGTTATTGGGTCCGGACCCTAGGCTGCGCGTACCGCCCAGCCCGGCGGCATGTTCAAGACCCCCTCGCCCGTACCCCCTGGGCCGAAGCTGGATCGCCGCAAACTGGGCAATCAGCGCCTCAAGCGAGGTCCCCGCCTTTCCAACGATGAACTCGTTGGGCGTGGCTTGGGAGAGTACGTCCACCAGCAGACAGGATGACCGGATACCGCGCCTGCCGGCGTCTCAAAATTGCTTCATGTTCCGGCACCTCCGGGAAGAAGGTGACACGCTGGCAGTAGAGCGGAAAGTCCCGCGCTTCCTCGCCGCTGGCCGGTAGCCAATCGCGGTAGAGGTATAGGGCGGCAGGCTCCAGATTGTCGGTGTTGCCGATGACGCGCAGCACCGCGCAGCGTCCGCCGGGGATCGTGCAAGCCTCGATCCGCTCGCCATGCGCCTCAATTTGACGATCGGTGCCGACGCATAGGTCCATGCGGTACTCGGCCGGGGGCGTCGTGTGCGGATCTTCCCAGAAGGCGGCCGCCGCCTGCTCCCCCGACATCGTTCGCGCCGGAGAACCCGCATAGGCTGCGAGCATCTCGTTCCACTGCGCGACGAACTCGGTTGGAGAGATCACGCCGGCTCGGACCAGCAGCGCGCGGGCATAATAATCGGTGAAGCCTTCGCTGAACCAATAATGCGCCGGCCGCGAAGCCCGGTCGTCGGGCATCGCGGAGCGGACGGATGATCGCCGGGGTCAATCGCCAGCATCCGGGCGAAGGTCGTCGTCGGACGCTTCATAGGAGAGGATGTCGCCCGGCTGGCAATCGAGGTAGCGGCAGATTGCGGACAAGGTGGAGAAGCGCACGCCCTTGACCTTGCCCGATTTGAGCAGGGACAGGTTCGACTCGGTGATCCCGATCGCTTCTGCCAGTTGCTTCGACCGGACCTTCCGCTTCGCGAGCATGACGTCGAGTTGGACGATCATTGGCATCAGATAAAACGGTCTAGGTCGCGCTGTGCCTTCAACGCCGCCTCGACCGCCCAAATCGCCGCATAGGCGGCAAAGGCGAGCAACAAGCCGCCGGCAATCGGCGCGAGCAGGATCGTGGTCACGATCTGGAAGCCGGAGGGCATCCCTTGCGACAGCCATGTCTCAAGCGCACTCTCGTAGATCGGGCCGGCGAGCGTCCACACGATCGCCGCCAGGGAGGCGCGGCGGAGCCACGGCAGCGCCCTTTCAAGCGTATCGGCGCCGCTACCGCCCAGGCGCCGCAGCGCAATACCTACGGTGCCGAGCAACGCCATGAAGGGCAACAGGTCGATTGCCTCGATGGCCGCGAGCCCAATGCGCACATCGGTTCGCGCGACATAGGCCTCGTACCGGGTAAGAGCGACAGGCGACCCTTCAATCTCCGCCCGGCTTTCTTCCGGCAATAGCGTCGTCGCATTCGCGTTCCAGGCACAGCCATAGCCCCCGCCGCAGATCGGCCATGCCCCAGGGGTCAAGCCGGCGACAGCGATCACGATCGGCATCACGGCTGCACTGAGGAGGAATACCACACCTGCCAGCCGGCAGAGAAACGCCTTGCGCGGAGGAAGAAAATAGCCGGAAGGCATAAACGACTTTCTGTTTGACGAAAACTTATCATCACCATACGGGGTGCATATCGACTTTGAAAGCGGCATGCGAGGGGGGGGGCAGCACGATGATGCGGGACGGCAGCGACGGCGCGGGATCGCCAGGGCCGGAAACTGTTTTCGCGGCAGCCCGTCACCCTCGTGCGCGCCGGATGTTCTTTTTTCGGGCAAGATGGCTTCACGTCGCCGCCGTAGTTCCCGTGGCGTTGCTCGCGGCGTGCGGCGGAGGCGGTGAGGGCACCGGCGGGGCGGTGACGGTGGTGCCTGGCTCATCGTCTCCCGGCACAACGCCGACGCCCACCCCCACCCCCTCGTCTTCGGCAC
>NZ_JAXCMJ010000095.1:0-2085 GCF_038084995.1 Sphingomonas sp. 2378 | reverse complement strand
CACACGTCGTAGATCTTGCGCCGGACATGTGCCCAGCATGCGACCTCCATAATGGGACCGGGCTGCCGTCGCGCATCGTACAGTTGGTCGTAACCCGCATAGCCATCCGCCTGCAGGAAACCGCTGAACCCTGCGAGATGAGCGCGCGGTCGCTCGCCCTTGCGGTCGGGGGTGTAGAAATAGGCTGCTGCCGGCGGCCCTATACCCTGCCAGCCCCGGTCGTCGCGGGCATAGACCCAGAGCCTGCCGGTCTTCGTCTTGCCGGTGCCCGGCGCGAGCACCGGGACCGGCGTGTCGTCGGTGTGGATCTTGTCGGCCGCGAACACGTGGGCGCGGATGTGCTCGACCAGCGGCTGGAGCAGCCAACTGACCTGACCGACCCAGTCAGCCATGGTCGAGCGGTCGAGGTCGACGCCCTCACGGGCGTAGATCTCCGCCTGCCGGTAGAGCGGCAGATGGTCGGCGTATTTGGACACCAGCACATGCGCGAGCAGGCCGGGGCCGGCCTTGCCGCGCGGGATGGGCAATGCCGGCGCCGGCGCCTGGGTGATGGCGTCGCAACGCTGGCAGGCGAGCTTGGGCCGGACGTGGCGCACGACCTGGAAGCGGCCGGGCACATACTCCAGCACCTCGGTCACGTCCTCGCCCAGCGCCGACATGGTGCCGCCGCACGCGCCACAGCCGTCCGCGTGCGGGGCGGCATGGACGACCTCGTGACGCGGCAGGTGGTCGGGCAGCGGCAGGCGCTTGGGCTTGCGCTTCTCGCGGGCGGGTGCTGGCACGCCGGCGTCAGCGGATGCGCTGGTCGCCTCGGCCTCGACCGTCTCCAGTTCCTCCAGCCGCAGCTCCAGCTGCGCGATCTCGCGAGTGAGCCGCTCGGACGACTGGCCGAACTGCATGCGCCTGAGCCGCGCCAGCTGGACCTTGAGCTTTTCAATCTCGAGCGCGGTCAGCTGAATGGTCGCCTTGGCCGCGCGAAGCTCGGCAACGGTGCTGGCCAGCTCCGCAGCGGTGGTAACGCGAGTCTGCTCGACGGCCGCTAACCGGTCCTGCAACGCCTGTGCGAAGGCGCGCAGCTCGTCCGGGTCGGAGGGGAGATCAGCCATCGCCAGCGACATGGCCCATCCTACCATCGGGCCGACTCACGCCAAGCAAAAAGGACCGAAAAGCGCCGTTTAGATGAGGGTCGGCGCGGCCACCGGGGTCGGCACCACGGTGCGTCGCCAGTCGATGCCCTCAATGAGCAGCGCCAGTTGCGCGGGGCTGAGCACGATGCCGCCGTCGACCAGTGGCGGCCACACGAACCGGCCCTTCTCCAGCCGCTTGGCGAACAGGCACATGCCCGAGCCGTCCCAGTACAGCGCCTTGAGATAGTCGCCGCGCTTGCCCCGGAACAGGAAAAGGTGACCCGCATACGGGTCGGCGCTGAGCACCTGGCTGGCAAGCGCGGTCAGCCCGTCGAAGCCCTTCTGCATGCTGACCGGCTTGCAGGCGAGATACACCTTGGTGCCCGTCGCCAGCGCTATCACGATGCATGCCCCAGCGCTCGCAGCACGCGGGCGAGCGCCTTCTCGTTGACGTAGCTGTCGACCGACAGGCGCACACCGGTCGGCAGGTCGATGTCGATGCTGCCCGGTCGCGTGCCTGGATGCGGGCGAACCAGGTCTTCCGCCGGTGCCGCAGATGACGACGGCTTGGCGGGTGCCGGTGCAGGTGTGGCCGGCATCAGCGCCATACTCGGTTCCGTCGGAACGACGTCCGTCACCACGCCATACGGGATGAACTGCAACGGCTCGCTGGCGATGCTCACCGCCTTCCGCTGCGCCGACCGCCAGTTATAGATGAGGCTCTCCGCGATGCCGAGCCGCCGCGATACCTCGCGCACCGTCACGCCCGGCGCCGACGCCTCGGCGACCACCGCCGCCTTCTCCGCCTCGCTGTAGGTCCGCCGGCGCTCCGTCCGGGTGATGACCTCCATCCGCCCCATCTCCTGACCTCCTTCCGGACTCCAGAAGGAGACCACGACAGGTACGGACATCCACGGCTACGTCGAGCGCGGCAACACGCGGCTCACCGGACGCTTAC
>NZ_JAXCMJ010000094.1:0-3068 GCF_038084995.1 Sphingomonas sp. 2378 | reverse complement strand
CCGTAGCGACCGAGCGGCGTCACGGTCGCGTTATTCTGCGTCTCGATCCGCGCGGCCACGGTCGCGCTCGCGGCATCCAGCCCCGCGCCCGACGCCACCGCCGCCACCAGCGTCGACACCAGCGCATCGCGCGCCTGGCCTGCCGACTGGCTCAACGGCTGGCCGTCCTTGTCCGTCGACGGCGTCGGGCCGCTCTTCAGCAACTGGTTCAGCACCACCGCCGAGGCCGCCCCCATCGCCCCCGCCGAGCAGTTCCCCGTGCCGCCCGCCGCCTGGCCCGCGCAGCCCACCACCGCCTGTAGCGCCGCACGCGCCGCGCTGTTCTCCGCCGCGCTGCCGCCCAGTTCGTCCGCCAGCGCCTTCACCTGCTGCGTCGCCAGACCCTGCAGCACGTTCACCGCCGAGGCCTGCACCAGACCGCCCAGCGAGCCCGTCGCATCGCCGCCCGCAGCGCCCGATACCGCCGTCGCCACCAGACGCGCCGTGCTCCCCGGGCCATAGGCCTCGTGAAGCTTCTCCGCCTGTCTGGTATAGTCGTCCGCAGCCTGCGCATCACCGCGCTGCCTGGCCTCTTCAGCCTGCGCCTTCAGCCGGTCCTCCTCGCGCGCCCTGGACGCGAAGAACGCGCTCGTCTCCGTCACCAGAACCTGCGCCGCCTGGAAACCCTGCGCCACCTCCGCCCGTCATTGGCCGCCCCCGTGTCGCGCGAGATCGTCGCCGCCACCGACCGGCTCGCCGCGTCGCCCGTGACCTCGATCGTCCCCGCCCCGATCGCCGAGCGCACGGACAGTTACACGCCGGTCGCGGCAACTAAGTACGCGCCGATCATCGCATCGGTCATTTAAACAGTAGGCATATGACGGGCGCTGGTTACATTAGCGCTACCCAAGAAACTCAGGCTACTTGCTGGATATAGTCGTAAACCTGCTGATATCGGCGACGTGTGCCGGGACTCCCAAGCCACCTCTCCATCATTGTCTGCGCATAATCTTTGCGTTGACTCACTAGTGCAGCGGCAACAACCCGCATCCCCTGAGCTAATAATACTTTAGCTATGATATCTTATCTTTTGACCAGCCAGGCATAGGCACAAGCTTAAATGCCATAAGCTTATCTACCAAACGGTCAATATCAATGTTGCCATTGCTATTAACAAATTCGTGCGAATAGAAGATATAGTCTGACCATTTTGGATCCGGACTTAATCTGCATATTTCATTTGACAAGCACATGTCTTCTTCATCTTTAGGAACATCAGTAAATCTGCGCAGTAAAATCTTTAGATAATCTGCGTCATTCATTTCTATTTGCCTCTAATATGGTTATATGGAGTTTTTATAATTATGTTGTTCATGTCATAAATATTCCACCTTTTCCAATTGGTTCCATATGATCAAGCTCGTATACCTTTCGTTGACCTGCCCATTCGGCTTCAGGAGCAAGTGGTGCCAACGCTAAAATTTGTTTACATTCGATCATGAAAGTTGGCTTGGCAATTTTCCTGCCAAGAATTCTACATATATACTGCGAACCACTAACTTATCTTTCGTAGTTGCTCTTTCTGGATATTTTTCTCCTAACAAATCTATCAATTTGTCCGGAAGTGTCTCATCGTGCAGAGTGATAATCACATAATCTTCATCTGCTTCATAACCACATATCGGCATGAATGTTTTCTGATAGCAAGTAATAGTAAGAGATACTTCGCCATTTTCTCCGATATATTTTTTAATTGATACTATTCCTGAATTCATACATTTTTTAAAAGCTTCATCAACCTGGCTAATTTCTGGATTCTTTATAAATTCCAATTGCACCCTATTTCCATTTTCGAAATAATACCCCCCTAGTGTAGTCACTTTTTTTCCTCCTGAATGGATTTCATACCTGGATTCCATATATATTTTTTAGGAAGAAGGGTGTCATTATCAATAGCGTTGATTGTCAGTGATTTCAGGCCAGCCTTATCCGCTGCCGCAGCAATGTCACCCCGGCAAAATCCACAAACATCTTTACCTGAGACAGTCATATTCATCGATTGACCTTGCGTTTTCCCTGCATCAAACGCTTGTTGTATAGCGCCAATTTCGGCGTGGGCATCAGCCATATTTCCATTCGGTAATTTATAACCATTCTTAGCGATCTTGTCGGCGACGCGATCCGCGATGATAGTAGGCCGCGAAGCATCGGCTTCCACAATATTTCTAGCATTCTGATTTACGTCTTTAAATACACTACCACCAACTTCGGCAGTAGCCGTGACTTCGGGTATCACGGTGCCGCCAACAGTACTTGCGGTATTGTTAAGGCTCGACACCTTCGGCCCGGCGCGCGCCGTGGCCTGACCCAGGGCGGACTCCGCCGCCATCGTGCCCAGGCCGACGGCGAGGTTGATCTGGCCGTAGATGGCCTCGGACGTTTCCAGCGATGCGCCCGAGACGGTTGATATGACACGTCCGCCTAGAGTTGGGGACGGCGTGCCGTCTCGGAGAGACAGGAAGCCCGTGTGCGCGTTGTCCAGTCCCAGCCCGAGATTGACACCACCCAGCGTCGCGACGACGCACCCCGCGCCGGCGGTCGCCACGCAGGTTGAGGCACCGCCATAAGCCATGATCGTGCCGCTGACCGCCTGCCCCGCACCGCCCAGAGCCTGCATTCCGCCCACCAGCCGCACGCCCAGCGGGGTCTGGTTGAACGCGTTGACCGCCTGGACCCCGCACAGCAACGGCGTCTCGCCGCTGCACAACCACGCATCGATCCGCGCCTGGCCTTCCAGCCGGTCACTGCCCTGCGAATAGGCGGTCAGCGCGGCTTGCTGGGCTGGCGTCGTCGGACAAAACGGACCGGCCCGTACGCACTTCGTGACCGCCTCATATGCCTCCAAGCCACCTAGCGCTTTCACCGCGGCGCGGAAGGCGGGATCATGCTCGTAGACATCCGCGACCGGCAGGCCCGGCTTATTGTCCGGTCCGTAGCGACCGAGCGGCGTCACGGTCGCGTTATTCTGCGTCTCGATCCGCGCGGCCACGGTCGCGCTCGCGGCATCCAGCCCCGCGCCCGACGCCACC
>NZ_JAXCMJ010000093.1:0-2602 GCF_038084995.1 Sphingomonas sp. 2378 | reverse complement strand
AGTCGCATGCAACGCCGCGCGCGGGATGCGCTGATCGACAGCCAAATGTGAGGCCTTCGTTCCGGTTGATCCCATCTACGGTAATGAGCGGACGCTTACCTTCAGCCTGCCGAACATGATCTCGATGCGGCTGCGTCGCCGGTAGCGGCGCTTGTCGTATCTGACTGGCTCATTGCGCGATCTGCGGCCGGGGATGCATGGCTGGATGCCCTTGGCTTCCAGGGCATCCCTGAACCAGTCGGCGTCATAGCCGCGGTCGCCGAGCAACCACTGTGCCTTGGGCAAGTCGTCGAGCAGGGCTGCCGCACCGGTATAGTCGCTGACCTGCCCGGCGGTCAGGAAGAAACTCAAGGGGCGGCCGTTGGCATCGCTGACGGCATGGAGCTTGGTGTTCATGCCGCCTTTGGTGCGCCCGATCAGGTGGCCGGGATCCCCTTTTTAACCCGCAGGCTTGATGCCGTGCGATGTGCCTTGAGGTAGGTTGCATCGATCATGATGGTCTTCGGCTCTGCACCTGCGGCCGCCAGCCCTTCCATCATTTGAAGGAAGATGCCTTTCTCTCCCCATCGTTTCCACCGATTGTATAGCGTCTTGTACGGCCCGTAATCTTTCGGTGCATCGCACCACCGCAACCCGTTGCGATTGACGAAAACAATGCCGCTCAGCACCCGGCGGTCATCAACCCGTGACTTCCCATGGCTCTTGGGAAAATACGGCTCAAGCTGCGCCATCTGTCCCTCCGTCAGCCAGTACAGGTCGCTCATCCACGCTCTCCTCGCAGAGCCTGAATCAGATCGCAGCGATCACATCAATGGGTCCTGACCCTAGACGCGCTACCGCGCTGAACTAAGGGTAGCCTGCCCGATCCCATTACCAATTCCGAACCGTCGCAAATGTCCGCAGGCTTTGACATAGGAGAGATGGCTTTTGCAGCCCGACGGATGGCGGGTTCCGGCGTGACCGGACGTTTGTGTTAGCAGCGGCGACCGGCAGCAAAGTCCCAGGCCTACCAAAGTCGGCTCCCCGCCAGCGGAACGGGGAGCCGATGGTTCAAATCTCGGTGTTTTCGGCGAGAGCAAGCGCGTCTTCCACATCGATCCCAAGATAGCGGACCGTATTCTCGATCTTGCTGTGGCCGAGCAAGATCTGGACGGCGCGCAGGTTGCCAGTCGCCCGGTAGATGATCGAAGCCTTGGTTCGGCGAAGCGAATGCGTGCCATATTCGCTCCGCATCAGGCCGACACCCGTCACCCATTCGTCGACAAGCCGGGCATATTGCCGGGTGCTGAGATGACCACTGTGATCAACCCGGCTTGGAAAGACGTAATCGTCCACAGTGCCGCCCCGTCGCTCAAGCCACGCCAACAGGCTGGCCCGGGCATCGGGGAGAAGTTCGAATTGAACAGGCCGACCCGTTTTCTGCTGCATGACGATGGCCCGCGTTCGGATCTGCCCTCCGCTGACGACATCGCCAATTTTCATGCGAACAAGGTCGCAACCGCGCAGCTTGCTGTCGATAGCGAGGTCGAAAAGGGCACGGTCCCGCAAGCGGCGGCGCTGATTGAGGTAGAAGCGGATCTCCCAAATTTGCTTGGGCTTCAGGGCCCGCTTCGCACCGACTGCGCGCCCCGCATTCCAGACCGGGCGCTTGAGGGAAGCATTCGCGGTTTCTGACATTTCCATGATCATTCTCCGATGGCCAGAAGCGGCCATTTTGGAGAACGGCTGCCACCCCCACGGAGAGAATGGTGTGAGGCGTGGGGCAGGCAACACTCGGGAGATCGTGGGGGCGGACCATAGCTTCGTATCAATTGACAAACTTTGCCAATCTTTGCTATTTTTCCGACCTTGGAGGTTGCCATGGCCACGATGAATATCTCACTGCCCGACCCTATGAAGCAATGGGTGGAGGCGCAAGCTGACACCGGTCGGTATAGCAATGCCAGCGACTATGTGCGCGACCTTATCCGCCGTGATCAGGAACGCGCCGACAAGGTTTCCGCCATGCAGCGCCTGGTCGATGAAGCCCGAACGAGCGGTCTAAGTGATGAGACGATGGCGGACATCCGGGCCCGGGCGATCAGCCGGGCTGGCTTGCAAGCCTGATCGTGCCTCGCTTCCGTTTAACACGCGCCGCAGTCGATGATCTGACAGCTATCTTTCTTGAGGGCATCGAGCAGTTCGGTCTACCTCAGGCCGACGCTTATCACGAAGGGTTGAGCGCGATTTTCGCGTTTCTCGCAGACTATCCCCATGCCGCGCGCCTGCGCGAGGAGATATCACCGCCTGTTCGCGTGCATCCCTACAAGGCCCATCTCGTGATTTATGAAGTGAACGATGACGACGAGGTCATCATTCTGCGTGTCCGGCATGGTCGGGAAGATTGGATATCCTCGAATTACAACGGCTAGCCTTGGCGAGATAAGGGCATGCGGCAAAGCCGCAGAAATCCCGCCCCACTTGGCGCTTCATACTGAGCGATAAGATTCTGGACGCGACCAATGCACGAAGCCGCTGCGCGGCAGTGGTGTTGGCGGTGAGGTAGCGCGCCTGCTTTGAGGTTTGTCCCTGCGGCATCGGAGGCAGACGATGGGGTTCCTTC
>NZ_JAXCMJ010000092.1:0-2749 GCF_038084995.1 Sphingomonas sp. 2378 | reverse complement strand
GTCGATATTCACCTCCGACATGTCGTTGACGATCACCGCCACCCGCCGCCCCTCGCGGTTCGCCAGGATGTGGTTGAGCAGCGTCGTCTTTCCCGCGCCGAGGAACCCCGACAGCACCGTCACCGGCAAACGAGTGTCGTGCACGAGATGGCTTGTCATGTCTGTTATCCAATGAGATACGTTACAACATAACATAACCAAGAGTTTCAGCCAATGTCCAGTAGTTCCCCGATCATGGGTGATCGTCCGCCCCGCCTGTGCGATGGGAGGGAAGCATGAGCGGCATCCCGACGGGTGCGGGCGGGCGCATTCCCGTATCGGTGCTGACCGGCTTCCTCGGCAGCGGCAAGACGACCGTCCTGAACCATCTCGTTCGTTCGCCGGGAATGGCGCGAGCGCTGGTGATCATCAATGAATTCGGTGCGGTCGGACTCGATCACGATATGGTCGCCCGCTCGAACGAGGATCTCATGGTCGAGATGATGGGCGGATGCCTGTGCTGCACCATCCGCGGCGACCTGTTGCGAACGCTGCGCGATGCGCCGTGGCGGTTCGCGCGGGATGGGCGCTGCTGGTTCGATCGGGTCGTGATCGAGACGACCGGGCTGGCCGATCCGGCGCCGATCCTCCACACCCTCATGACCGATCCGCACCTGGAGACGCTCTACCGGCTCGACGCGGTGATCGCCACGGTGGACGCCGCGACCGGCATGGCGACATTCGATACGCAGCCGGAGGCGGTGAAGCAGGCGGCGGTCGCCGACCGTCTGCTGCTGACCAAGACCGATCTGGTCGATGAGGCAGGGCAGGGCGCGATCCGGGGCCGGTTGGCGGCACTCAATCCGGCCGCGCCGGTCATCACCGTGACCGATGGCGCGGTCGACCCGTCGCTGCTGTTCGATGTCGGGCTATGGGACCCCGCGAGCAAGAGCGACGACGTGCGCCGCTGGCTGGCGGAGGAAGCGCACCACGCCGAACACCATCATCACCATCATCACGACGTGAACCGGCACGACGACGGCATCCGCGCGACCTGCCTGACCTTCGACACGCCACTCGACCCGCTGGCGTTCGAGCGGTGGCTAGGGCTGCTCACGATGTTCCGGGGCGCAGACGTGCTGCGGGTGAAGGGGATCGTGAACCTGTCGGGGCACGACGTACCCGTGATCGTCCACGGTGTGCAGCATGTCTTCCATCCGCCGGTCGAGCTTGAACGTTGGCCATCGGAGGACCGGCGTACCCGGATGGTGTTCATTACCCGCCGGATCGATCCCGAAGAACTGCGCGGCACGCTGGCGCTGATGACGATGGGGCTGAGCGACGTGCAGTTCGAGGGGTTGGTGGAGCGCGTCGCCGCGGACATGCCGGGATGATCCACCACCCCGCCGCATTCGCCTGCCGACGCGCTGGGGAGATCGACGAACTGATCTGCGCCATTCTTGCGGGGGAGTCTCGCTCGCTCAGCGCCTATGACATTGCCGCGCGGGCCAGCCAGGAGGGGCAACGCGTCGTGCCCGCGCAAGTGTATCGGACACTCGCGCGGTTGGTGCGTCAGCGCGGGACTTTTTGTCGAAGGGGTTCGCGCGATGAGCGTGGCGCGACGACGGCAGATGATCGAGCGGGCACATGTCGGCCTGTCGATCGCGGCGCAGTGCCGGCTGGTGTCGATCAGCCGGTCGTCCTTCTCCTATGCGCCGGTGCCGGAGACGGCGGAGACGCTGGCGCTGATGGCGGCGATCGACGCCTCGTTCCTGGATCATCCCTCGTATGGCAGCCGCCAGATGGCGCGGCACCTCAAGCACCTCGGCCATGCGGTCTGGCGTCGGCGGGTGCGACGGTTGATGGCGAAGATGGGACTGGCGCCCATCTATCAGCGCCCACGGACGAGCGATCCGCATCCCGAGCACCGGATATCCCCGTATCCGCTGCGCGATCTGGAGATCACCCGGCCGGGCCACCGGTGGTGAGTCGACATGACGTATCTGCCGATGCGGCGTGGTTTCCTCTATCTCGTCGCCGTCATGGCCCTTCGACAGGCTCAGGAGGGCGAGCCGCAAGCTACTCGCCTGGCGGTTGTCGAACACGATGGACGCGGCATTCTGTGTCGAGGCGTTGAAGAAAGCGCTGGCGCGCTTCGGCAGGCCCGAAATCTTCAATACGGACCAAGGCAGCCAGTTCACCAGCACCGACCTTACCGACGTGTTGCGCGAGGCCGAGGTGCGGATCAGCATGGAGGGGCGCGGTCGCTGGATGGACAATGTCTTTATCGAACGGCTCTGGCGGTCGCTGAAGTACGAATGCGTCTATCTGAACGCGTTCGAGACCGGCTCCGAACGGCGGACCGGGCTTGGCCAGTGGATCAGCTATTACAACGGGCAGCGGCCTCACTCCCGCCTCGCCGGCCGAACGCCGGACGAGGTATGCGGACATGGCGTTCACCAGAATGGCGGCGTAAACCAACCGGGGTATAGCTTAGCCGAGCCGCCAAACTGTCCAGGAAGGCGGGACCACCTCACATCGCTATGCTGCGCGAACAGGAGGGCGGGACGAAGACCGCCGACGTGTGTCGCCAGTGCGGGACCAGCAGTGCGCCGCTGTACGCGTGAAAGGCCAAGGGTTGCGGGATGAACGTGTTGCAGGCGTACAAGCTGGGGGAGTGTCAGGAATTTCGTGTGCGGGCGGGCGGATGAACATTACGCCGCCATGGCCCTGATGAAGCGTTCGCCGAAGATGACGGCGAACTGTGCCT
>NZ_JAXCMJ010000091.1:0-2937 GCF_038084995.1 Sphingomonas sp. 2378 | reverse complement strand
CGCGTCCGCATCGAACGCATCGCCATATCGTCGAGCATCCGCTGACGCAGCGCGGTGATGGGGGCTTGGGTCGGTGACGTCGTCATGACAGGGTTCCTCATGTTGAAGGAACCCCATCGTCTGCCTCCGATGCCGCAGGGCCAAACCTCAAAGCAGGCGCACTACCTCACCGCCAACACCACTGCCGCGCAGCGGCTTCGTGCATTGGGCGAGAGCGGACAGGATGCACTTCCCGATTGCGAACCGCCAGCGAGACTGTCGGGCCAATCCATCGGGATGGAAGATCGCGAAGGCCTTTGCTCGCGGCGTTCGGGGGCGTGAGCGCACGCATTCTTTATTCGTGGGCAAAGTCCGCCGCCATCTGTAGGCGAGCGTCATGCAACGACGTTGGCCTACCATCATCGCCCTGTGGCTGATCGGCGTGCTGGCGGCGGCACAGCTCGCCAAATTCTCCACGATCGCGCCGGTGCTGCGCGTTCGGTATGATCTGTCGCTTTCCCAAACGGGCCTGTTGATCTCGTTGCTGGAGATAGGCGGGGGGCTGTTCGGCTTTGCCGCGGGCCTGGCCCTTCTATGGATCAGCATCCGAAGGTCGTTGATCGCCGGGGCGGCGATCCTGGCGCTCACCAGCCTGGCGGAGGCGGTCGCGCCGAACGCGACGACATTGTTCGCGGCCAGAACCATCGAGGGCATCGGCTATCTGCTCGTCGTCATCGCGGCCCCCACCGCCATCGCGGCCATCGCCGAGGATCGCGAGCGGGGCCGCGCCCTGGCGCTGTGGAGCAGCTTCGTGCCGGTCGGCATCGCGGTGGGCAGCGCGATCGCGGCCATCGGCGTTCCGGTGCTGGGTATCCACGGCGTCCTGCTCTTATGGGCAGGCCTGCTGGCCATGACGCTGGTTCCGGTCTTCCGCCTCCGGCTTGGCACGGACAGCGTCCAGCGGATGACGTTGCCCGCGCCGGCCGCCTGGATTTCGACCCTGGCGTTCGGGCTCTACACGCTGTTCCTCTGCGCGCTGACGATGCTGCTGCCGACGTTGCTGATCGCGGAACACGGGGCCAGCCTGGGCCAGGCGGGCTTTGTCGCGTCGGTTGCCGCCTTGTCGGCACTGCCCGCCTCCGGGGTGGCGATCCTGATGATGCGACAGGGCGCGCTGCCGCCGCTTCGACTGCTGACGACCGCGTTTCCCGCGCTGGTCGGGACCGCGATGCTCGTCCCGCTGGGACTGGGCGGCGGGTTCGGCCTGTCCGCCACCGCATGGCTGCTGGTGGCCGCGGTGATGCTGAGCGGTATCGTCCCGCCCTTGATGTTCGCCCGTCTTCCCGTGCTGGCGGGCGCGACCGGGCCGCATGATCCGCGCATCGCGACCGCCAACGGGCTGTTGACCCAGTTCGGCGCCGCGGGCGCTCTGATCGGTCCCCCGCTGGGCGGACTGATCGTGGAGGGATATGGCTGGTCGGCCCTGGGGCTCGTCATCGCGCTGCTGACCCTTGCCATGCTCGCGCTCGTGGGGCTGGCGGAATGGATCGCCATGCGATCGGCACGCACGGACCGTCGGCATTATACCATGCCACAGGGTCCGATCCGAGGGCGGGGGGCGAGGTGAGGGAAGCGGTTTCCATTCCCGGCGGCCATCTGGGTGTGCGGCTGCGGCGGTTTCGGCGGCTGCGCGGGCTGAAACAGGCGCATGTCGCGGAGACGCTGGGCGTATCGCAGGGGCTGGTGTCGCGCTGGGAGTCCGGTCAGCACGTGCCATCGCCCGAACTCGCTCGTCCGATCCGCGATCTCATCGCCGTGCCACCGGACGCTTCCTCCGACCGCGCGCTGCGCCGGCTCGTCGAGTCCGCCAACCTTCCCGTCCATCTGATCTGCGACGCGACCCACCGCCTGCTCGCGGCCTCCCCGGGGCGCGAGCGGGAATGGGGAGCATCCGCCTGCGCGTTCGTCGGACGCTCGCTATGGCGATACGCTACCGACGAGATCGTCATGGCGGAGGATCGCCTGGCCGATCACGGATGGTTCGACCGTGCCGATCCTGCCCGCCTGTCGATCCCGACGCGGGGCAACGGCAATGATGAGATGCGTATCCTCCCCAGCACGCTGGAATGGGAGCAGATCGGCCTCGCCGACGGCCGTGTCGGCCGGCTGGTGACGACCGTGGCGTTTGCCTGAGGTCGTATATTGCATTCGTGGTCGCGGGGGTGGGAGGCGGCGGAAAGCCCCGAGGCTCGGTTCGCCAAGTGCCAGGATCGGCTGCAACCCTTATTGCTGAACACGCTGACGGGCGGGGGCATCGGGACCGAGAACCGCGTGTCGGAACGACAGGTCTGTGAACGCTACGGCCCGATCATGGCCGGCACCTCGCCGCTGCTGTGGGATCATGCGCGCAGGCTGGTCGCGCAGCATTTCGGTGGAGCGATGCCATAGGGTGAAAGGGCATCCCGACGACCAGGCAAAGCGGGTCGGTCAGGTCGGTGTTGCCCGATGCAGGCGGTTCTCCCAAAACATGCGCCCGAATGTCGTTTTCCGAAACGGGTTTTCGACATGGTATATCGGTAATGCAGAAGCGCACGATCAGGATCGACGGCAATTCACCTTCCGTATTCTCCGTGGATCTACGTCGTCACCCACTATGCGCTATCTGCCGCTCAATTTAACATAAGATATATTATCGAACCGCAGAAATGTTCCCGCAATTTAGAAAAGGCATAATCGTCACCAGATAGAAATGACACCGTCTGGTAGCAGCGGGGGCAGCGTGGAGCCATCCAAACAGCGCAGCGCTGCCCCCGCTGATGCGATCACTTCGCGGCTCCTGACCCTAGACCCGCTGCGCCCGCAGCGGGCTCGGTCACGCCGGTTTTCAGACGACCCGCCCTTTCCCGAAACTCCATGTCCGATGGCGCATTTCGGGAAAAGGCAATCGGGAACAGATTT
>NZ_JAXCMJ010000090.1:0-3150 GCF_038084995.1 Sphingomonas sp. 2378 | reverse complement strand
CAGCGCAAAACCCCAAAACCCCATAGGTCACCCAGCGTGGCCCGCGGCTTCCTGCTTTGGAGGATATCGTACACCTGCCGGTGCCCGATTTCCTTCACAAATGCGGTCACTCGGAGGTGACTATCAGGCTTCCAGCTTTAGTCGTTCGTTCATGTTAACCCGCAAAAGCAGGCTAAGAGGCTGCGGCTGACGCCTTGCGTGAGCACTCGCCCGGTCACTGCCGACGCGGTGCCTGATTTTGAAGAGGCGGCTCGGTAGCTAGGAACGTCTTCTCGAAGGCATCCTCGCGTTTCTTCATCGCGGCGCGCACGTCCTTCCACCCGACGCTCCAGTGCAATCGCCGACGCCAGGGCCAACCCTTAATTTCATCCGCCTCGGGTCTCTCCTCACCGACCAGCAGCCGATCGTCGGCTCCGGCGACCAGGAGCGCATGGGCGCTGAACGCGGCCACGTCGTCCACGTCGTTCCGGTATTTTCGCGCCCAGTGTTGGACGTACCCGTAGCGCCGGTACTCCGCGTAAGCGGCAGCATGCACTTCGGCGAGCCAGCCCGTGGCAGGCGGCGCTTGATGCGCGGCCCACCACTCGTCGTTCTCCGCCGAAGGCACGAGGAAGCCGGCCAGCACGAGCCCGCGCGCGACCCGTCCCGACGTGTGGCCGGCTAGGTCGCGCTCGATCTGCTCCAGGAGCCACTCGCCCTGGCCGTTCCGCTGCAGGCCGTTCGCGAACTCGAACAGCTTCTTGTCATTGTTCGCCTCCGCGAGCGCGAGCTCCCGCGCGTCGTCCGCACCCGGACCGACTACCTCGGTGGCAAGATCGTAGAGCGCGCCCATCCGCATGTTGGTGGACATACTCGCCTTGAGAGCGCGCGCGACCACTCCCGCTTTGGCGCCTGGGACGAGATCCTCGACCGCGTCAAGCGAGCGCATAAGCGGGAAGTCCTCGGGCATGAAGAGGAGGTCATGCAAGCCGGACTCGTTCTCGAGAAACGGTCGCATCCACTCGATAAAGTCATCACCTCGTGCCGCGATAAGCTCGTCCCAGCCGCGGGGAACGGTCAGCAAGGACCTGGGATACACCCGCGAGCGCGAAGTCCGCAGGTGCTCGAGTTCCAACCGGACGTGCTCCGCGAACGCGTCGAGGTAGACCTTCTGGGTCGGGTGGCGCGCCAGCAGACTGCCGAGCACGTCCGGATGCACGTGATCCAGCACGGAACCGTCGTTTGCCGAGCGCGCGGCTCAGCTCGTCGCCAGGGGCATGGGCCACGACCACGCTGGTCAGCGAGCGGCCGCACGCGAGATGGATCGCGGCGTAACTGGTCGCCATGTCGAAGAGATCGTGGAGCGGCGTGCTGATACTGCCACGTACCGTCAGCACGCCGGCCAGCAGTCGCTGGTGCGGGCGGACGGCGCGGTCGTACTCGTCGAGGAGCGGCGCCAGTGTCATGTCGCCGACACCCCGGGCAAGCACGAGCCGATGCTGACGGGCGGTTACCGGGATGCCGCAGGCGGTTGCGGGCGTGGCGCTGGTCGGCTCGACGGGTGCCATCTTCGCGCGGATAAGCGCGGCCGTGCTATTCGCCTTTTGCTTCGCGCGGGGTCGGAGCAGAGCATAGCCCAGTTCTTCGCACCCGGGCTCGCGCACATCGAAAAGCGTGTCCATCACCTGCCCGGGACTCAGCCAACCCGGCACAACGTTCGTCTTGGTCTTCATATCAATTCCAGTCCGGCGGCGCGGGGCTGCTCGCGTCGCCTTCAGGTCCATTTCACCATCATGGTGCAGCCGACAGGCTATTCCCCTCTTTCCTTCTGGCCGATCGCATCGATCGGGGCGGCCCGAAATCCGTCATTATCTTTCTGAACCGCGATCCATCGGACGCTGTGGCGGCGCTATATCGTCCGGCCCCTTGCTCCGGATATGGGGCGGAGGGCCCTTCGGCCTGCCTCGCGGGGCGGGCCCGGGCGGCACCTGCCGCTCGCCCTCCTTCTCTCGCTGTGGATCGACCCTGGTCACAACGGGCGGATCAGGCGGTCGTCGATCGACGGGCTGGGTAGCGGGGTAATCGACAGAAGCGGGGGGAGCAGGTTTGGGCGGCGATTTCCCTTCCGGCACGGGCGGCCTGCCCGCAGGCTGGGCGGCGGGCATGTCGGCAGCGACGGGTTGTGACCGCGCATGATCCTCCGGCGGCGACATCGTTCTGACCAGGTCGTCCGCTTCCGCCTTCGCGGCCTGTTGCTTACGACGGGCCACCTCGGCGCGTTGCAGCGCTGCCTGCTTGACGCGCTGCCGCTTGGCATCAGCCGCGGCTTGATCGGCCCGCCGCTCCCGTTCGCTGACCATCCAATTCTGGAATTCCTGCTCGCCAGCGTACAGCCGCAGCAGCCGGTCGACCGCCTTCGGCTGATCCGGTGCCAGGCGCACGGTGTCGCCAACAAAAACCAGCCGCCCCTCATCGCGTCCGTGACGCGCCAGCCAGCGTCGAAGACGCCCACGCACCCGTTCTTGGTAATCTGGATGCGGCATCGTCGGCGAGGGTGCCAGCCGCGTCGGAACATAGGTGATCGCAGGGTTGCCTTGTTTCTCCCTGACAATCGCCGCCGCGACCTCATCCCATGCGGTTGCAGCCTGCGCTTCGATCCGGGCGAGCCGCTGCCGTTCGGCCACACGCTCGTCGTCGGAGGGCGAATGCTGCGCTACCCAGTCGAGATGCGCGCGCGCCGCCTCCAACCGCGCACCGTCACCCGCGCGCGGCTTGGTCCGGCGGCCGGGCTCCGGCTCCAGCGTTGCGATCACCGCTTCCGCCCGCGATCGCGATGCCGCCACTACGACATCGGTGACGTCCATGTCATGGCGGCGCTGGATCAGTCGGCGGGACAATCGCTCATATCGCCGGGCAGCGGCAACCGCGTCGGGCTGGTCACCGATCGACGGCAGGATCAGCGTCATGTCCCTTGCCAGCACGTCGGTCGCAGCAGCCGCCTTCTTCTCGCAGGCGGCAAGCTCATCGCTCACGATCTGCCGCGCGTTGCGGGTGCCGACCTCCGTCGCGACCCCACGCCGCTCGTGGCCGGTCGCGCGATTGCCCATATGCTCGAGCGGGGTCAGGGCGATGCCATTTTCCTCATAGGTGCCGTGGAGGTAGCGCTCCTCG
>NZ_JAXCMJ010000089.1:0-3193 GCF_038084995.1 Sphingomonas sp. 2378 | reverse complement strand
TTGATCGCCTCGATCCGCGACACCAGCGAGGAGGGCAGCATGTCGAGCCGCGCGCCGCGATACACCCAATCAGGCGATGCGAGCGGAATGCCGTCGATCATGACCAGATTGTAGCGCGGATCAAGGCCACGGATCGTCGCACGCTGATAGATGTCGCGGTTCTTGGTCGGATCGGCACCCCCTACGACCGAGACCCCGGTGATGCGCCGGCTCGCCTCGACGATGTTGAGATCGGGCAGGCGTCCCACATCGTCCTGCGAAATGGCATCGAGGATCACGGCCGACTGGCGCTTGGCCTTGGTCGCCGACTGTTGCGACGCGCGGAAACCGGTGACGACAATCTCTTCACCCGGTGCTGGTTCGGCGACTGGCCCCGCCTGCGCCGTGTTGGCCACAACCGGTTCGGCGGGTGCGGTCTGTGCGGCGACTGGCAACGCACAGCCCAGCGACGTGCCAACCAGAAGAACGCTAACCAGACGTATGTGACGTGCAGATTTCATCTATATCCCCCTTCGGAACCCGCTTTATATATATCATTCATTGTGATATTTATTTGACAGCAGCGAGAGGGTGCCGCATTTTCGCTGCGGCGTCTGACTATCCTGTTGAATCGAAGGGAGTTTGATGTCGGCAGTCAAATTGTCTGCGCGAAGCAGGGCGGTGCTGGCGGCAGTTCGGCGGCGGAATAGCGCGTCGCGAGCGGAACTGATTCGGGACCTGGGCCTCTCGGGCACCGCCGTCTTCCGTGCGACCGAGGAGCTGGAGGCCGCCGGGTTGGTGCGTAGCGGCGAGACGGTCGCGGCCGGGCGCGGTCAGCCAAGCGCGATGATCCATATCCAGCCCGATGCCACGTTCAGCATCGGCGTGTCGGTGATGACCGATCGCGCCGATGTCGTGCTGGTCGATCTGGCGGGCGACATCCGTGCCCGCCGCGAGATCACGCTGCCCGGCATGCCGCGCGCGCCGATGATCGATGCCGCGGTCGGCTTCGCACTCGATCACATGGCGAAGGCGGGCATCGATCGCCGTCGGCTGCTGGGGATTGGCGTTGCGGTCGCAGGCTATTTCGTCGGCCCGTCGATGGTCAATCCGGGCCTTGAGCTGGAAGAATGGGCACTTCTCGATTTGCATGAGGCGATCGAGCGCCAGACCGGCCTGCCTGTCATTGTCGAGAATATCGCCAGTGCCGCGGCGCTGGGCGAGCGTATCCTGGGCGTGGGCACGCGCTATGACAGCTTCTGTTACGTCAATGTCGCGGCCGGGTTCGGCGCGGGTATCGTCATGAACGGCGCGCTGCTGCGCGGCCGTCACGGCAATGCGGGCGAAATCGCCGGACTATTCCGCAGCGCCGGGCGCGTCACCCCGAACTTGATGACGTTACGCGATCGGCTGGCTGACCATGGCATTGCGTGTTCGGGGGTGTCCGACCTGATCGCGCGCTTCGACCCCGCATGGCCGGGGGTGGAGGAGTGGCTGGCCGAACATCAGCCGTCCTTTTCCTATCTGTTCGGCGCGTTGCGCATGACGCTCGACTGCGAAGCGCTGATCCTGGGCGGACGCTTGCCCCGAATGTTGGCGCAGCGGATCGTCGATGCGATCGACTTGCCTGAAAACCACTGGCCGGTCCGCCGTGAGCGCCGCGCCCCGCCCACCCTGATGGATGTCGCTAGTCTGGAGCCCGAACTGTCGGGGCCGCTGGGCGCGGCGTCGTTGATGTTCCACCAGACGATGTTCGATTGAACGCCAGGACGCACGCCAGCACGACGCACACCAGGGCGATCGCGGCCAGCGCGCCGGCCATCATCAGCGATGGCGGCGACCACGGATCGCGCATCGTCAGGCGGTAGGGGGACGCGGCCAGCACGTGCCCCGCCGTCACGATCGCGGTGGCCTGCGCGGTTTTGGAGACGCAGGTGAAGATCCCGACATGACGCGTAGCGCTTCCCTGTGCCGCGAGCGCCGTCATCGCGGTCCAAAGCATCAGCCATAATCCGCCCGACCCTATGCCGAACGTCATGCCCGCCAGAACGACGCCCACCGGTGCGGATCGCAACGGGCTTGATAACAGACCCGCCGCCCCCGCCAGCATGACGGCCGCCCCGATCAGACTTGAAAAGGCCGACCAGCGGCGACGGCAGCATGCCCAGACCGGCTGACTGATAGTCCCGCCGACCGCCGCCCATAGCAACAGCCCCGAACCGCCCCGGACGAACGCCGAATAGTAAGGCTCGATCAGGCGAAACGCCGAACTGGCGGCGATCATCATCGCCAGCGCGCACAGGATCGTCGCGAAACCCAGATCGTCTCGGGGACGCACGGGCGCATCGGGTCGGGGCGTTTCGCCTGCCAGGGGCGTGCGCGCCAGCCACCATGCGGAACCGCAGACGAACAGCGACAGCAACAGTGCCCAAGCCATCCAGCGGTAGAGATCGCCCCCCCGGATCAGAATCGGAGCGGCGATCACGCTGATCGCGATCGCCGCGACGCCCGACGCGACATTGCGATGTGCAAGGAGCGAGCAGCGCGCGTTGTCGTCGAGTGAAAGCAGCGCCGGAATGGTGTTCTGCGGCACGTCGATCAGCGGATAGGTGACACGAAAGCCAAGCAGCATCACCAAAGCCCAGGCCGATCGGGCGTCCGTCGCGATGAACGGCGTCCCGCAGAACAGCAGGAAGAACACGCACGTCAGCGGCCCACCGCGCGCCTGGACGCGTCGGGCGTGCGCCTCGTCGGATATCCGGCCGTGTCCCCACGTCCCCATAAGAAGATCGGCCAGCCCATTCAGCAGCAGCGACGCCGCCATGATCCAGCCCATCGATCTGGCACCAATCCCGCAGATTTCGGTCAGGAAGAAACCAAAAAGCAGCGTGCTGGCATGCCAAAGCTGACTCTTGGCATAATGAGCGATCAAATAGGCGGGAAACCACGTCGCCAGTCGTCGTCGCGATCGTTCGACCAGATTCCGGATGGAGCCTTCCGTAAGGGGCGAGCGAGCGAGCGATGTATCCCCGATCATGCGATTCACCCCAATCACGCATAGGTCGAGTTCATGATAAAAGTATGACAGCAGCGAAACAGGGAACCACCGCTTATACAGGATTCCTCTGCGAAACGTCTGGCAATGAGGATGGTTGAGTGATTCACTGTGCGGGCAGGAGGGCATGGTGATGGTCGAGCAGCGATTGCTGGTGGA
>NZ_JAXCMJ010000088.1:2500-5006 GCF_038084995.1 Sphingomonas sp. 2378 | reverse complement strand
TGGTTGCGGGGGCAGGATTTGAACCTGCGGCCTTCAGGTTATGAGCCTGACGAGCTACCGGGCTGCTCCACCCCGCGCCGAATTTGGGATACGGTGGAAATTGTGAATGGGTTTTGTGTGTATACGCGGACTATAATGCCTGGCGGCGCCCTACTCTTCCACTGCTTGAGCAGTAGTACCATTGGCGCAGTCGGGTTTCACGGCCGAGTTCGGGATGGGATCGGGTGGGACACCGACGCTATGGCCACCAGGCAATAGAGTCCGCGAATACGTCCCCATCTGTTTGGATGGGGAGTTGGGTATAAAATCGATGCGTGCACTGGCTGTATTAATGACCGCACTCTCAGTCATCAGCCCAGGGCTGATGGTGGGGGTGTGGAGCTCTCAAGCGCGAATAGGACAATTAGTATCGGTTAGCTCCATGCGTTACCGCACTTCCACATCCGATCTATCAAGGTCGTGGTCTTCGACCGTCCTGAGAAATCTTATCTTGAGGGAGGCTTCCCGCTTAGATGCTTTCAGCGGTTATCCCGTCCGTACATAGCTACCCTGCTGCGCCGTTGGCACGACGACAGGTACACCAGAGGTACGTTCAACCCGGTCCTCTCGTACTAGGGTCAACTCCTCTCAAATTTCGACGCCCACGGCAGATAGGGACCAAACTGTCTCGCGACGTTCTGAACCCAGCTCACGTACCACTTTAATTGGCGAACAGCCAAACCCTTGGGACCTGCTCCAGCCCCAGGATGTGATGAGCCGACATCGAGGTGCCAAACAACCCCGTCGATATGAGCTCTTGGGGGTTATCAGCCTGTTATCCCCGGCGTACCTTTTATCCGTTGAGCGATGGCCCTTCCACGAGGGACCACCGGATCACTATGACCGACTTTCGTCTCTGCTCGACTTGTCAGTCTCGCAGTCAGGCTGGCTTATGCCATTGCACTCTAACAGCCGGTTTCCAACCGGCCTGAGCCAACCTTCGCGCGCCTCCGTTACTCTTTAGGAGGCGACCGCCCCAGTCAAACTACCCGCCACAGAGGGTCCCTGTACCGGTTTCACGGTACGAGGTTAGACATTAAACAACAACAGGGTGGTATTTCACCTATGGCTCCACATCGGCTGGCGCCAATGCTTCAAAGCCTCCCACCTATGCTACACAGTTCTTGTCCAATGCCACTCTGAAGCTGCAGTAAAGGTGCACGGGGTCTTTCCGTCTAACCGCGGGTACTCCGCATCTTCACGGAGAATTCAATTTCGCTGAGCATGTCCTGGAGACAGTGGGGAAGTCGTTACGCCATTCGTGCAGGTCGGAACTTACCCGACAAGGAATTTCGCTACCTTAGGACCGTTATAGTTACGGCCGCCGTTTACCTGGGCTTCATTTCAGAGCTTGCACTCCTCCACTTAACCTTCAGGCACCGGGCAGGCGTCAGGCCCTATACGTCGTCTTGAAGCCGACTTAGCAGAGCCCTGTGTTTTTGCTAAACAGTCGCTACCCCCTGGCCTGTGCCCCCCATGAGAGCTTGCGCTTACATGGGGCCTCCTTCTTCCGAAGGTACGGAGGCAATTTGCCGAGTTCCTTCAGGACACTTCTCTCAAGCGCCTTGGTATACTCTACCTGACCACCTGTGTCGGTTTCGGGTACGGTCTATACGGTGGGGCTATTTCCCGGGACCTCTTCGAGGCACGTCCAATCCGATAAGGACGTACAACACACGAGATCCGTCACACACCACCAGGCCCACGAATATTAACGTGGTTCCCATCGACTACCCCCTTCGGGCTCGTCTTAGGGGCCGGCTCACCCTGCGCGGATTAGCCTTGCGCAGGAACCCTTGGTCTTTCGGCGAGAGGGCATCTCACCCTCTTTATCGCTACTCATGTCTGCATTCGCACTTCCGATACCTCCACGACCCATTACCAGATCGCTTCGCAGGCTTACGGAACGCTCCGCTACCGCGTGCACTAAGTGCACACCCTAAGCTTCGGTGCGTGTCTTGAGCCCCGTTACATCTTCGCCGCAGAAACCCTTGTTTAGACCAGTGAGCTGTTACGCTTTCTTTAAAGGATGGCTGCTTCTAAGCCAACCTCCTGGTTGTTTTGGGATTTCCACATGCTTTCCCACTTAGACACGACTTGGGGACCTTAGCTGTAGGTCAGGGCTGTTTCCCTTTTGACGACGGACCTTAGCACCCGCCGTCTGTCTCCCGAGTATCACTCATAGGTATTCGGAGTTTGGTTAGTATTGGTAGATCTCGCGACCCCCGCAACCATCCAGTGCTCTACCCCCTATGGTGTCCGCTCGAGGCACTACCTCAATAGTTTTCGCGGAGAACCAGCTATTTCCCGGCTTGATTGGCCTTTCACCCCTAAGCACAACTCATCCGGTAACTTTTCAACGTTAATCGGTTCGGACCTCCAGTGCGTGTTACCGCACCTTCATCCTGGTCATGCATAGATCGCCGGGTTTCGGGTCTAATACTTCAAACTAAAGCGCCCTATTCAG
>NZ_JAXCMJ010000087.1:0-3610 GCF_038084995.1 Sphingomonas sp. 2378 | reverse complement strand
GATCGACGGCATTCCGCTCGCATCGCCTGATTGGGTGTATCGCGGCGCGCGGCTCGACATGCTGCCCTCCTCGCTGGTGTCGCGGATCGAGGCGATCAAGAGCGTCACCGCGCAATATGATCCGCACGCGCTCGGCGGGCAGATCAATATCGTGTCGAAGAGTGCGTTCGACGTCCGTGGTGACCGCTTCCTCGTCGTGAACGCCAATGGCGGCTATAACGATACAGCGGGCAAGCTCATCCAGAAGGGCGGCCCCTCGATCCGCGCCGATGCGACCGGCGCACTACGCTTCGGTCCCGGTCAAAGCTTCGGCATCGTCGCCTCGGTCGAGTATCAGCGCCTTCCCTCGACCGCGCGCGCCGAGCTGCCCGGCGACAGCAACGGTGCTGGCTGGTCCTACTTCACCCCAGCCGGTGCGCGCACGCCATTTCCGAACCTGTCGACCGGCTTGCTGGTGCCGGTTCGCAACCAGGATTATTTCTTCGAGAATATGCGCACCCGTCTCAGCGGGAACCTGAAGCTGGAATGGCGGCCCGACGACGCGACCGAAGTGTCGCTGTTCGGCGGCTATTACCACGACAAGGATGTCGAGACCCGTTACGAGATCCTGACGCTGCCGACCGGCGCGCCGACCGCAGTCACCGCAACCAGCGGCGCGTTCGCGCAGGGCGACCTCCAGCAGGGACTGACCTATCAGCCGGTAACGCGCGACACCTGGCTGATCGATGCCAAGGGCCGGCATGATTTCGGCGGCGGTATCGTTCTCGACACCACGCTTGCGCGGTCGAAGGCGCAGTATCGCGAACTGCGCGAGATGATCAAATACGATACCAACCCGCGCGCCGGAACGTCGTCGGCCGGGTTCCTGCCTGCCTATGGCTATGGCTACACCATCGTCGATGGACGGCCACGGCTGACGATCAACGACACGGCCGCTGCGACCAATCCCGACAGCTACCGTGCGCTTTATTTCCGTAACATCAACCGCGACCTCGATTCCACCGTCGACTACGGCAAGCTCAATCTGGGGTTCAACGCCACGGCTGATGATCGCGGCTTGGGTGCGAACATCGGGGCGGCGGTCACGCGGACCGATCTGTCCTACGACCAGCGCTATCTCGAATACGTCCCCGCCACGACCACCGACCAAACCACGGTCGGCACGCTGTCGGGCATTCTCTACGACAAGCGGCCGGCGGCGTATCTGACCCCGGCGGTGGCCTATCTGCTCATCAACCGCCCGGCCGCATGGCAGCGGTTCGACGCCAACCGCGCTTCGTTCACCACTACCAACCAGATCGCGAACAACGCCGCCGACGACTTCCGCGATGTGGAGACGACCAAGGCGGTCTATGCGCAGGGCCTGTTCCGCGCCGACCGCTTCGACGCGCAGATCGGCGTCCGCTATGACAGCACGCATCTTGTCGTGGACACCAACCAGGCGCCGACCGTTCGCGGTGCGACCGCCTATGAGCCGGTGCGGCGCACGACCGATTATGGCTATTGGCTGCCCTCAGCACTGGCAACCTATCAGCTCGGCGATGGAATGCGCGTTCGCGCGGGCGTGTCGAAGACGATCGGACGGCCCGACTACAGCCAATATGCCGCGCGCACCTCGTTCGGGATCGGCACGGACGGCACGCTGACTGTCAACACCGGCAACCCCGACCTGAAGCCGCGCGAGGCCTGGAATTACGACCTGTCGTACGAATGGTACATGCCCGCAGGCATGATCTCGGTCGCCGGGTTCGTGAAGGACATCCGCAACGAGATCTTCACCAGCAGCCAGATGGGACCGGCCACGACCTTTCAGGGCGTGACCTATCAGAACGTCGTCGTCAGCACGCCGCGCAACGCGGTGGGGGCGAACGTGAAGGGGCTGGAGGTCGGCTATACGATGGATCATATCGCCACGCTGCCGGGGTTGGGCTTCAACGCGAACTTCACGCTGCTCGATGGCTCCTATCGCCAGCCCGTCAGTGCCGCGGGCATTGCATCGGGCCTGCCCGCGACGCGCAAGACGAGCGGTCTGATCCAGCAACCCGCCTACATCGCCAACCTGACCGCCTTTTACGCCATCGGCCCGGTCGAGCTGCGCGGCAGCTACAACCGCATCGGTCGTGCGCTGCAATCGGCGGATGGCGATACCCCGACCCGCGACCTCTATCAGGAACCGCGCCAGCAGATCGACGTGCAGGCGCGCTGGACCGTTCGCGAGGGCGTGGAGCTGGTCGGGCAGGTGCAGAACCTCACCAAGTCGCCCTTCATCGTTCGGCAGGGCGTCGATCAGGCCTATGTGAACTACTTCTTCCCCGTAGGCCGCACCTTCTGGCTCGGTCTGTCGTGGAAGCCGCAATGGTGAAGCGACTGGCCTTGGCCAGCGCCACGCTCGCAATGGTCCCCGCCGTCGCTTCGGCGGCGGGGACCGGCAATCGCGACGAGGTCCGTATCGTCCTGAAATTCGTCAAGAGTGACGGGGCGGTGAGCGCACCCGTCCGCTTCGATCCCGCATCGTGCAGGGCGTGCCGCGTCGTCGACGAACCTCTGTTCAACGCCGACAATGCGCGCGAAACGGCCATCGCGTTGCGGGTGCCGCGGCAGCGCACCATCGAACTCGCGTTCGACGCGCGTCCCGCCACCGTTCGGCGGGTCTTGCTCGAATCCGGGGAACTGCCCTTTCGGACGACCGGCGACCGCATCGTCGTGGCGCTCCCCCCGCTCGCGCAGGATGCGATCACCGCCGCGGAGGTCGCAACCCATATCGTCGAGCCTGGCATGGTGCTGCGCTTCGAACATGCCGATCCTGCGCGGCGTGCCGGTGCCTATGCCACCGGCGCCTTTCCCGTCCTTGAGCGGCGCGCGGCGAACGTGCTGGAATTCGCGCAGCGACAGGTCGTGCGGACGCTCGGCTTGGGCGAGGATGCGGTTAAACGGGGATGGGGGACCATCCAGATCATGGGCTTCGACACCAATGCCCCGCACGGCCATGTCGATGCCCCGCCCCATGTTCACATGCACCTGCGCTGGCCGGGCAATACCGGCACCCAGATTGGCCATTATTACATCGGCACCGACGGGTTGCTGTCGCACAACATGGTCGGGGTGAAGGGGCTGAACGCACCCGATCGGCGGTTCGGTCGCGGTGAGACCTTCACGACCATCGCCCCGGACCGCGCGACTGCCTATACGCACCGCATCACCGAACGCGGATGGCTGGAGATCGCCGACGGGCGGGGCCGCACCTGCCTGATGCGCCCTGCGGCGGCGGGAGGCTTTGCCGATGGCGCGATCGTCCAATGTCCCGGAATGGACGACCAGCACATTACAGTTGCCGACGACCTGACCGACGGCGTGCTGACGGTGACGACGGGCGATATCGTCGAAACCTTCCGCTACGCGACCGACAGCGGTTTGCTGTTATCGCCGGCCACCGTACCGGCCAGCGCACCCTCTGTGTCCGTGTCACCGGCTGTAACGATGCTGGACAGGTGAGGCGTGTGCCGTCAGCGCCCGTACCTGGCGGTCCACGCTAGCACGCCGATCGGGCGATATTTCGGCGGACGCGCGCACTAATTCCTATTGGGAGCGGCACGCGAGACGGGCGGAGGAT
>NZ_JAXCMJ010000086.1:0-3794 GCF_038084995.1 Sphingomonas sp. 2378 | reverse complement strand
AAAGGCCCAGTTCGCCGTCATCTTCGGCGAACGCTTCATCAGGGCCATGGCGGCGTAATGTTCATCCGCCCGCCCGCACACGAAATTCCTGACACTCCCGCCTGAGCGAAGTCGAAGGCCAAGGGAATCCCCCTCAATCATCCTCATCCTCGAACCCCACCAAGGCCAGCGCCCGCGCCTTCATCTGCCGCGTCTCGCACCAATGGACCAAGGCCTCCTCGCGCCCGTGCGTCACCCACACCTCGCGCGGCGCGATCTCGGTCAGCGTCTGGGTCAGTTCGTCCCAATCGGCATGGTCGGACAGGATCAGCGGCAGTTCGACATTCTTCTGTCGCGCCCGCTGGCGCACCCGCATCCAGCCACTGGCCATCGCCGTGATGGGATCGGGCAGCCGCCGCGACCAGCGATCGTTGAGCGCGCCCGGGGGGCACATCACGACATGCCCCGCCATCTCGGCCTTGGGCGTATCGGCCACCATGCGCAGCTCGCCCAGGTCGACGCCCATTTCCTGATACAGCGCACATAGCCGCGCCAGCGCGCCGTGAAGATAGATAGGCGCCTCATGCCCGCGCACCCGCAGTTCGGCGATCACCCGCTGCGCCTTGCCCAGCGCATAGGCCCCGACCAACACGCAGCGGGTCGGATTGGCGTGGAGCCGCGCGATCAGCTTGTCGATCTCGTCGCCCGTTTCGGGATGGCGAAAGACAGGGAGCGCGAAGGTCGCCTCGGTGACGAACACGTCGCATTTCACCGGCTCGAACGGCGCGCAGGTCGGGTCGGCGCGGCGTTTGTAATCGCCCGACACCACCACCCGCTCGCCCCGGTAATCGAGCACGATCTGCGCCGATCCCAGCACATGGCCCGCCGGTACGAAACTCACGTCCACCTCACCCAGCCGGATCGTCTCGCCATAACCTACGGCCACGCCCGTCTGAGGGCCGTAGCGCGCCGCCATGATCGCCAGCGTCTCCGGCGTCGCCCAGACGGTGCCATGTCCGCCGCGCGCATGGTCGGCATGGCCGTGGGTCACCAGCGCCTTGGCCTCGGGCTCGGACGGATCGACCCATACATCGGCGGGGGCCACGTAAATCCCATGTTTATGGGGCTGTATCCAGTCGCCGAGCTTGACCATGATACCTATATCCTTCGGGATGCTCCCTGGTTCCCTTCCGCCCGCCTTGACCGACTGGTTCGCCGCCAAGGGCTGGCACCCGCGCACGCACCAGTTGGCGATGCTGGAAGAAGCACGGGCGGGCCGCCACGCCTTGCTGGTCGCGACGACGGGCGCGGGCAAGACGTTGGCGGGGTTCCTGCCGACGCTGACCGAGTTGATCGAGCGCCCGTCCGAGGGGCTGCACACCCTCTATGTCTCGCCCTTGAAGGCACTGGCGGTCGATATCCGCCGCAACCTCGTCACGCCGATCGAGGAGATGGGCCTCGACATCCGGGTCGAAACGCGGACCGGCGACACCTCGTCGGACAAGAAGGCCCGGCAACGGGTCAAGCCGCCACAGATATTGCTGACCACGCCGGAATCGCTGTCGCTGCTGCTCAGCTACCCGGATTCCGAGGGCATGTTTGCGCAGCTAAAGACCATCGTGGTCGACGAAGTCCATGCCTTCGCCACCGGCAAGCGCGGCGACCTGCTCTCCTTATGCATGGCGCGGTTGCAGCGAATTGCCCCCGCCATGCGCCGGGTCGCGCTGTCGGCGACGGTGGCGGACCCGGACGGCTATCGCGCCTGGCTGGCCCCGGACGGCGATATCGACGCGGTCGGCCTCGTCACCGGCGAGCCGGGCGCGCCGCCGGACATCGCCATCCTGCTGCCCGAGGATCGCATCCCATGGGCGGGCCATTCGGGCCGCTACGCCGCCGCGCAGGTGATGCGCGTGATCGAGGCGAACCGGACCACCATCCTGTTCTGCAACACCCGCAGCCTCGCCGAACTGATCTTCCAGGATTTGTGGAAGGCGAACGACAAAAGCCTGCCGATCGGCGTCCATCACGGCTCGCTGTCGCTGGAGGCGAGGGCGAAGGTGGAAGGCGCGATGGCGGACGGCAAACTCCGCGCGCTGGTCGCGACGGCCAGCCTGGACCTGGGCGTCGACTGGGGCGATGTGGATTGTGTGATCCAGATGGGCGCGCCCAAGGGGTCGTCGCGGCTTCTCCAGCGGATCGGGCGCGCCAATCATCGGCTGGACGAATCGAGCCGTGCGATCCTCGTCCCCGGCAACCGCTTCGAATATCTGGAGGCACGCGCCGCGCTCGATGCGGTGGAGGCGGGCGAACTGGACCCCGACCTGTTCCGACAGGGCGCGCTCGACGTGCTGGCGCAGCATGTCATGGCCTGTGCTTGCGCCGCGCCGTTCGAGCAGGGCGCGCTGCTCGACGAAATCCGCTCGGCCATGCCCTATTCGGCGTTGCCGGACGAGACGTTCGAGCGGGTGCTGCGGTTTATCGCGGACGGCGGCTATGCGCTCAAGGCCTATGACCGGTTCAAGCGGCTGGTCCAGCAGACGGACGGGACGTGGCGCGTCACCCATCCGCAATTCGTCGCGCAGCACCGCCTGAACGCCGGGATCATCGTCGAGGCGACGATGCTGAAGGTCCGCTTCCGCAATGGCCGCCAGCTTGGCCGGGTGGAGGAAGGATTCGCCGCCACCCTCGCCCCCGGCGACACCTTCTTCTTCGCGGGGCTGAGCCTGGAGGTGGAGTCGATCGACGGTGAAGACCTGATCGTCCGCGCCACCTCCCGCCCCGCGCGCATCCCGACCTATGGCGGCAGCCGGATGCCGCTCTCGACCAGCCTCGCCGACCGGGTGCGGGCATTCCTCGCCGACCGGAGCGAATGGGATCGTTTTCCCCCCGACGTGCATGACTGGCTGGAGATGCAGGATCGCCGCTCGGTCCTGCCCCGCCCCGGCCAGTTGCTGGTCGAAACCTTCCCGCGCGAGGGGCGGCATTATATGGTCGCCTACAGCTTCGAGGGGTGGAACGCGCACCAGTCGCTGGGGATGCTCATCACCCGGCGGATGGAGGCACAGGGGTTGAAGCCGCTCGGCTTCGTGGCGAGCGACTATGCGCTGGCCTGTTACGGGCTGGAGAAGGTGACCGACCCGGCCAGCCTCTTCTCCCCCGACATTCTCGAAAACGAGTTCGTCGATTGGGTGCAGCAATCGCACCTGCTCAAGCGCGCCTTTCGCGAGGTGGCGGTGATCGGCGGGCTGGTCGAGCGCCAGCATCCCGGCAAGCGCAAGACCGGGCGGCAGGTGACCTTTTCGACCGACCTGATCTACGACGTGTTGCGCAAGTACGAGCCCGGCCATCTGCTGCTCCAGGCGGCGTGGGACGATGCGCGGGCGCGGATGACCGATGTGGGGCGGCTGGCCCATCTGCTCGACCGGGCGGGGGGCACGATGCTGCATGTCGATCTGGAGCGGGTGAGCCCGCTGGCGGTCCCGGTGCTGGTGCTGATCGGGCGGGAGAAGGTCGCGACGGGGAGCGCGGATGACGATCTGCTGATCGAAGCGGAGGCCTTGGCGGCGGAGGCTATGGGGGAGTGAGGTGAGGGATTCCCGTGGCCTTCGACTTCGCTCAGGCGGAACGGCTGTTGGTATAGTCTTCCCTCACGTCTAGCCGCTCCCCTCCCGCAAGCGGGAGGGGATGGGGGAGGGCACGGGGTCTCACAGAGGCCACCGGGAGTGTCAGGAATTTCGTGTGCGGGCGGGCGGATGAACATTACGCCGCCATGGCCCTGATGAAGCGTTCGCCGAAGATGACGGCGAACTGTGCCT
>NZ_JAXCMJ010000085.1:0-4126 GCF_038084995.1 Sphingomonas sp. 2378 | reverse complement strand
GAAAACCAAAAGAAATCCGTCATTCCACCACCTCCTCGCAGAGCCAGTGAATCACCATCATGCAGGAAACGGAAGACGGTTATTGGGTCCGGACCCTAGTAATTACACCAGCCTCAAAGCCCTGCGCGTATCGATTTTGACAAGGGCGGCGTTGGTGCCGCCCAGCTCACATCACTTGTCCTGCTGGGCTGCCAGCAAATCGGTCTTGATAAGGGCAGCCACGTCGGTGACCGGAATACCCTGACGGTCGTTGAACGTGCCTGCCTTCGGCCACGACATGCCACGTCCGATCGCGAAGGCGGCGCGGTACTTTCGCATCATGTTGTTCGGATCATTCGCCAGCTCTTCCATCAGGAAGGGCACGGTCCAGACCGACCGCTTGAAGGGACGGCCGAACGCTGCCTCCAGCTTGTCCGCAACCTCACCGTAAGTGACGGTATCGCCGGCGAGGAAGACGATCTCGTTGCGGATCGTCGGCTCGAAGAACACGATCTCGGCGGTCAGCACGCCGATGTCGTCAGGCGTCGTCAGCGTCACGGCGGTGTCGAGGCTACCCAGCGCGTGAACCTCGCTGTTTTCCAAGTCGACGACACCGAAGTCCGGCTCGAACAGATAGCTCATGAACATGCCGGTGGAGATGATGACCCACTCGGTCTTGTCCTGCGAGCGCAGCAACTCGCGCACGTCGAGCTGTGCATCAAAAATGTCCTGCGGACCGCCGCGACCGATCGCTTCAAAGTCGACACCGAACTGCCACGGGAAGTAGCGCGGGATGCCTGATTGCAGCGCGGCCTTGGCGAGCTTCATGGGCGTATTGATCCCCGCCGCATAGCCCGCACAGCCGATCACCGTGTCGTACCGGGCAAACAGCTCCGCCAGCTCGTCGATCGTATCGTTGACCAGATCGCCCAGGACAATCTCGATCCCTGCTGCTCGAATCTCCGCGATGTCGCGCTGCTTGGCCGGATCCCCGGACTCGACGGCACTTTCGCGCAGCAGGACGCTGATCTTCGCGCCGTCGATGTCCTTCGCGCGGCGCGCTAGGTTGCGCAGTACCGGCATGCCAAGCTCGCCTGCACCCAGTACGAGGATGTTGCGTGACTTCACGGAAGAGGTTGTATCGTTCATCGTTCTTGCTCGTTTTCACCTTGGTTGCCGGTGATCTGGCAAGCCTCGGACAAGCGCGAAAGATGGGTACATGCGTGATACTGCTATTAATTCCCTGAGCCAGGAGGACATCCTCCGATACTCGCAGACGGTCTGTGACGGCCTGCGCGACGATGACGATGGCGTGCGCCGGGAGGTGCTTGCCCATGCAGGCAGCAGATGGTCGCTCGGCGTCATTCACACGCTCGGCGTCTATGGCCAGCTTCGCCATGCGGGGATCGGGCGCCGCATGCACGGGATCACGCAGCGGATGCTGACCCGCACCCTGCGCCACTTGGAGCGCGATGGTCTGGTGGTACGTCACGACTTCGATGAGATCGTGCCGCATGTCGAATATTCGCTGTCCGACACGGGCCTGGAACTCTTGGTCAGGCTGGTTCCGCTGTGGACCTGGATAGTCGGGAACGTCGATAGCTTCCGCGCCTCACGCGAGGCGTTCGACCGGGACCATTTAGTGGAGGAATCTGTCTGAGGCGCCGCTTCTGCTTTGTCCTGAAATACGATCCTTGTTGGGGAGGCCAAAGATGCGGCTTAGCTGTCAGTTTTTTGTCAGCCTGTAAGCAGAAGGTCGACTTGCACACAATCAAGGAAATTCGTATATTCGAATAATATTTTAGATGCAGTACTAAAATTGTAATTGTGACTGTGCTCGTGTTGGCGTTGACCAATGGCTTTCGCTATTCTAAGCGTGATTTATTCTGCCGTCGGCTATCCTAGCCTCGTCAATAAGCCTCGTCTCTAGGCAGAATGTCATAGAGGTGAATGAGCAGCGAAATTGACGATATGGTCTGTGTTGCCGCTTAGTCCCGATCGACTGTTTGTGCTGATGTGATTTGTCGCGCGATGATTTAGACACGGTAGATAAGTTAAAAAGTGATGCGGGCCGAGGGCGGTGAATAAAACCACCGCCCTCAAAATAACGCCGTAAGATTTAAAGAGCGAACGACTTTGCTGATGCGGTTCGCCGGCGAAGAGCGAAGACACCAAGCAGGCCGAGTGCGAACAGCGCAATAGTGCTAGGCTCAGGAACCGAGGTGGGCTGCGAAAATGCTACGTTATCAATCTCGAATGCGTCAGTTGGCGAGTTGAAGCGCAGCCCACCGATTCTGGTACCCGAGTTAGGATCAATCGTGTAGGTAACATAACGGTTATTATCGGTTGCCGTCCCGGTCGCCGTGACATTGGATGTCACATCATTGCCAGTGAGCGACTTGATGACGTTACCCAGCGTGTCCAGTACGTCGAGCTTATTGAACGAATCGATTGAACCCCAGAGCAAGCTGACGCTGCCCCAGCTCGTGTTACCCGTCCCCTTCAGCACGGCCTGCGTGCCCGAGGTTGCGCCGACTGCCAAATAGCTGCCGCTGCTGCCTGCGGGTGCTAGGGAGCCCTGATAAGCGCCGGTGCTGGTAGACGTATTTAGGATTTGACCACCGTTCAACGAAAAGCCCGTTGGGAGAGCGCTGTCGAACGTGATCAGTGTCGAGTCGGGCGAATAAGACGGCGGCGTCAGGTACGACGTCGATGTGACGCCAGCATACGCCGGGGTGGCGGAAACCGCTGCGAGTGCAACAACGCCTAAGATCGTCTTTCTCATCTCATCCAAACTCCAGACTGCCTAGCACCTTCTAATCTGTGCAATCGATTTGAGAAGATTCTCCTATCTAAAAAAACTGCGCGATTTGTTTCAAAAAAAGACGTGCCACAGAGGTGGCCCGGGAAATCTGCACAGCGGGGATAAGTGGATTGCCGATCTGACAGCGGCGATGGTGGCCGCGAGCAGGAGGCAAGATGAGCAAGCGACCCCGTCGGAACCACAGCCCGGCATTCAAGGCGAAAGTGGCCCTGGCCGCCGTGAAGGGCGAGAAGACGCTAGCCGAGCTGGCGCAGCAATATGACGTGCATCCGAACCTCATCAACCAGTGGCGGGCGCGGCTGCTGGAGGGGGCCGCGGACGTGTTCGGGGCGGATCCGTCACGCGTTGAGCCGGCTGTCGACGTAACAGTGCTGCACGCGAAGAGCGAAGCTCCGACCGCGAAGCGGCCATCGGCATAGCCGATGGAGGCCGACGAGTTGACGCTGGCGAACGATTTTTTGTCCGGTGCGCTCGGGAAGGCCGGTCTGTTGCCGAGCGCAAGGCGATGATCGACCGGGGGCACGCGCTACCGCTGATCGCTCAGGCGCGACAACTCGGGATCAGCCGCGGCAGCATCTACTATCTGCCGCGGGCCATGCCGGACGCCGACCTGGCCATCATGCGGCGGATCGACGAATTGCACCTGCTCTACCCGTTTGCCGGCAGCCGGATGCTGCGCGATCTGCTTCGGCAGGAGGGCATGTCCGTCGGCCGGCTGTATGTCGCGACGCTGATGAAGCGGATGGGGTTGGAAGCGCTCTACCGCCGCCCGAACACGTCGAAACCGGTGCCGGGGCACAAGGTCTATCCGTATCTGCTGCGCAAGCTGGCGGTGACGAGGCCGAACCAGAGCCTGCCCCGGCGAAGGCCGGGGTGTGGGCGACGGATATCACCTACGTGCCGATGGCGCGCGGCCTCGTCTATCTCGTCGTGATCGTCGACTGGTTCACCCGGCGCGTGCTGGCGTGGCGGGTGTCAACCTCGCTGGATGCCGAATTCTGCATCGAGACGCTGGAGGAAGCGCTGGCCCGCTACGGCAAGCCGGACATTTTCAACAGCGACCAGGGCTCGCAGTTCACCAGCACCGCGTTCACCGCCGTCCTTCTGCGCGCGAAGATTGCCATCAGCATGGACGGGAAAGGCTGCTGGCGCGACAATGTGTTCGTAGAGCGCCTCTGGCGCTCGGTGAAATATGAGGAGGTGTACCTCAACGCCTACGCCTCGGTGGGAGTGTCAGGAATTTCGTGTGCGGGCGGGCATAAAGGGGAAGAAGGAGACCCGATATGTCCCGACGCAAAGAGCCTGCGATACCGAACGAGTTAC
>NZ_JAXCMJ010000084.1:0-4905 GCF_038084995.1 Sphingomonas sp. 2378 | reverse complement strand
CGTACCTGGCGGTCCACGCTAGCACGCCGATCGGGCGATATTTCGGCGGACGCGCGCACTAATTCCTATTGGGAGCGGCACGCGAGACGGGCGGAGGATTCCCAATTGAGATCGAGAAATGGGAATCGAGCAGCCAGCCCGCTATGTTGGTTCCATGCTCGCCACCAAGACGATCAACCCCGACGATTTCCTTGAGACGCAGGATGGGCGTGTCTGGACGCCAGAGCGAAACGAAGAGGCATGGCGACTCTCCTACGCAGCTTTGGAGATTGCGCTTGAATGCGCAACCACTCCGATGCGCGTAGTGGTGGTTTGCGGCATCCAAGGAGCCGGCAAATCGACGTGGATCGCATCACAACCGGTATCGTCGTCCACGATCTACTTCGACGCGGCACTTCCCGGCATTCGACATAGGGCGAAGGTCATAGCCATCGCGAAGCAGCTAGGATCAGCCGTCGAAGCGGTCTGGATCAACACCCCGCTGGATGTCGCAATGGAGCGCAATTCCGCCCGAACGCCCGACAAACGAGTGCCGACGCAGGCCATTGTCGCCGTCGCAACGCAATTCGAAGAACCGACGACGGCTGAGGGGTTCGACCACGTCTCCATTTATGGTGGCGGCCACGACTACCAATAGGTGCCGGCCTTTTCCCATTGGGAACGGCCAGCGAGACGACCATCTCATTCCCGATTGCCGTGGAGGTTCTGGATGCGAAGAGGCAGGCCGGTTCAGTTTGCCGGTCGCTGGCCACCGGGGCAGTGACGGTAGAACGTCGATAAGCCCACCTGGAGCAGTTTCGCGATCTTGGCTGGCTTGTCGCCCGCAGCGAGCAGTTTGCGCGCCGTATCGATCTTGTCAGGTGTCATCGCTGCCTTCCGTCCTCCACCGCTGCCACCCTTCGCTCGAACGGCGGCCAAGCCAGCGATGGTACGCTCCTTGATGAGTTCGCGCTCCATTTCGGCGACCGAGGCGAGGATGTGAAAAAGCAGCCGTCTGGACGATGTTGCGGTATCGAATCCGTCAGTCAGCGATCGGAAATCGACATTGCGCGCTGATAGGCCCGCCGCCAGTTCGATAAGGCCTCGGATGGATCGACCGAGCCGATCCAACTTCCAGATGACGACCGCATCGCCGGCTCGCGCGAACTCGAGAGCGTCGGCAAGACCGGGACGGTCGGATTTCGCACCGCTTGCCTTGTCGGTGAAGATCCTGTCACAACCCGCCTTAGTCAGCGCATCGATTTGCAGGGCCAGATCCTGATCGGCTGTCGAGACACGCGCGTAACCTATCAGCATTCTGTTTCCCCTCGCTGGCAGCTCGCGGGGAGTGCCACGAGATTGATCGCCGCACTCGAGGTTGAGCCGAAGGGCCGGCTCATTGGGTCGCACGTCTCCCTACGATCCCGCTGTCGGTAGCGTCGTGAAATCGAACTGTTCCGGCTGTCGCCGTGGTGTCGAACCCAGATTGTAGGTCAGGCCGATCAGCACCGAGCGCAACTTTAGATGCTGCCCGGACTGGTCGCGGAACTGGGGCGTGTCATAGGCGCTTCGAATCCTGAAGCTGTTCAGCAGGTCGCGCCCGGTCAGGTTGAGGGAGAAGCGGCTATCGAGCTTCCGGCGGTAACCGAAATTGAGCATCCCGCCCACCTCACGCTCGCCTTGGGCCAGCAGCGTATCGCCCACCCAGAAGCCCGACACCTGAACGAAATCCGCCTTGGTGGGTTGCCAGTCGAGGCTGAACCGGCCGCTGGCGAGCAAAGCCTCTCGATGCGCTCCGCCTGGAATGCCGCCCGCGCGAACCGATTGATGAAATAGATTGGTCCCGGCGCTGTAGCGTAGCGTCGGCAGCAACGGGCCGTTCAACGACAGCTCCAGGCCAATGTCGCGTCGCGCGCCTAGGTTCTCGGGTCGGGTGAGCAGCAGGCCGCTGCCGATATCCTGGGCAATATCGGTGAACGACCGGTTCGTATCGCGGAGGTATAGCGTCGCCTGATAGAACCCCTGACCTTGGCGTCTTTGCCAAGTCATTTCCGCCGCATTCGTCTCCTGCGGCCGCAATCCGGCATTGCCTGACCGGCGGTTGAGGGGGTCGACAAAAATGATGGCGGAGTTGAGCTGACCTGGCTGCGGCCGCTGGATGCGCCGGGAAAAGCTGGCGCGCAGCGTCTCCGTCGGCGACAGCCGATATTCGACATGCGCGGTTGGAAAGGCGCGGAAATAGTGCTGCCCCACCGGCGCGCTGCCGTTCAGATCGTCGATGTGGATTTCCGTGTGTTCGAGCCGCAGTCCGGCTTGCGCGGACAGGTCGGCGCTCAACGGCCTTTCGTATGTGGAATAGAGGGCATTGACGGTCTGGCGCCCGCGAAAGGCGTTGGTCAGCCCGTTGACAACCGCCAGTTGATCCACTGCCGCACCACGCCGGAAGCCGAAACGCTGCTCGGGTCGCTGGTCGGTCAGTTCGTACCCGAGGCGGAGCTTTCCACCACTGGCGAGAGGTCGGACATAGGCGCTGGTAAAACCGAGCGTCGCCAAGCCGATGTGCTGGTCGGATCGCTCGAACAGATCCGCCCCCGCCGGCAGGTCGTAGCGGGTCGTGACACGGAACAGGTTATCCGTGTCGTTGGTGTCATACCGCAACTCGTTGGTCCATTCATGACCGGCATTGTCGAAGCGGCGGAGCATGCGCAGCGTGCCGCCCCAGTTGACGACGTCAAACGCTGCCGAACCATCCCGCGCGAAGGCGCCCGCCTGATTGCCCGATGCATCGCGGATGTTGAATACGTCTAGGCCCGTACCGAATGTCCGGATCGACGTGCCGCGCGCTTCAGCCGTCAATTGGGTGCGGCTGTCTGGCCGATATTCGGCGGTCAGCCGACCGACCGTGCCGCGCTGGCTCGACGTGATCTCCTGATCGTCGCGGGTCGTCGACCTCACGCCCCCGGTACTGGGGTCCAGCAATTCTCGCACCCGGAACAGGCTGAGCGTGACGGGATCGTACCGGCTGCTGACATCGCCGGACAAGGTCCAGCGCCCGCGCTGCCATGATCCGCTGGCCGCTCCTGTCCAGCGGCCACGATCGCCGACTGCGCCGCGGATCGAGCCGGTCGCCGTCGTACCGGCGCGGGGCGCGGTCGGCTTGGTGATGAGGTTGATGACGCCGCCCGATCCTTCGGGACTGTAGGCAGCGGAGGGATTGGTCATCACCTCGACCCGTGCGTAGCGATCCGCCGGGAGTTGCAGGATCGTCTGGCCGCGGGACGGGCCGGTGAGCAGCCCGGATGGCTGACCATCGACCAGGATGGTGACGCTCGGATCGCCGCGGAGCGATACGTTTCCTTCAGGATCGACGTCGACGGACGGCACGCCGCGCAGCGCATCCGCCAGCGTGCCATTGGTCGCCTGAAGGTTCTTCGACAGGCTATAACTGGTCGCGTCGATCGATGTCTGAACGCCATCGCGCGACCCGGTCACCGTGATTGTCGCATCCTTCTCCTTCTGGCCGTCAGGTGTTGTCTCTGCGGGCGGCACCGGGCGAGAAGTGGCCGCAGGCGATGTCGTCTGGGCGAAGACCGGTACGGGCAGAGCGACACTCAGCAACGTGGCGACCCGTATGGCGGCCCGGAGTGACGCGGTGTGATGATGCATATGCTTCGGCTTCCCCAAAGTGTCTGGTCGAGCCGGGGGTAGGGTTTCTCAGTGGCTTGCTGCGAAAAATGCCGCGAACGAACATGTCCGACGACGAACGAACAGGCTGTTTCGGACGAACCGCTGCCTTGATCGGCGAACGGCCATATCCGTTCGCCGAGTGGAAGGTCAGACCACGAAGCTGCGGAGGAGTTGGGCGCCCGACCGGCTCACCTCGATCTGCGGACCGCTCGCGAGGTGCGCGATCATGCGGCCGTTACCAGCGGGTTCCAGTCGTTCAAGATGATCGAGGTTGATGATGCTCGACCGATGGACCCGGACAAACCGATGCGGGTCGAGCCGCTGCTGGAACTCGCCGAGGCTCATCCGGACGAGGTGGCACTTGCCTGCCGACGTCGTCACCTCGCTGTAATCCTGCGCGCCGACGATCGAGACGATGTTCGCCACCTGCACCGGTACGAACTCGTCGTCGGCGCGGATGAGATAGCGTTCCAGCGGGGGCGCTGCCTCGACGAACGACACCGGCGATGCCTCCCGCCCGCCGCGCACGGCGTAGCAGATGGCAGCGACGAGCGCGTAGAGGACCAGCCCCTGGAATGCCTGCCACACCTGCGCGACCGGCGGGAAGCTGTAGATGCGGATGTCGCCGTTATGCGTCGCGGCCCCCAGCGCCTGAAGCAGCAGGACGGCCCAATACCATGTGACGGCGAACGACGGCGCCAGGACGATATGCGCGAGATACTGCACCGCCACGCCCTGCGGCATGACATAGGTCTTCAGGACGGCCCGCGTCAGCGCCGCTAGCACGGCGAGAGGGGCGACGTTCGACACCGCCATCAGCGCAGCGACGAACGGCGTTACATTCGGCCAGAAGTTGTAGAAAACTACCCAGTAGAGCCCGGTCAACAGCAGTGCGCCAACGGTCCAGAGAACGAGCAAGCTCGGGGGGCGTAGCTGGAGGGCCGACAGACGGCTGAGAAGAGGTGGTTGCGGGACCGACATGCTCGCTTGGTACGCGAACTATGACCGGGTCAGTCAACGGCTCAAATGCTCCACGCGGCGGGCGCTTGAGAATTCTCCTTAGCCGTTCCGGCCCAAGGCTTCTGATGGGGTTCAAAACGAGGACCATCATCTCGCAACGGATGGTGAAACGGGAACCGGACTAGGGTCCGGACTCATAACCACCAGATGACGGCGGCAGCGAAAGCGATTGCGCTGAGGAAGTTCTTGATGTTGCGGTCGAAGCGGGTAGCGATGCGT
>NZ_JAXCMJ010000083.1:0-5214 GCF_038084995.1 Sphingomonas sp. 2378 | reverse complement strand
AACGACCCAGGCGACCTCCCCGTCGCCGGTCGGTGATGCGCGCCTCAACGATCCGGGGCTTGTCAGCGCGGCCTTCGACGATTCATGGTCGACCCTCGAGCAGGAGGTCGCGCTGATCGACCGGCTGTTCGGCGGCGAGATCGCCGCGCTGTTCGAAAGGCCTGGTCATGGGAACCGAAATGTTCGCGGGTAAGCGCGTCTTCGTCTATGCGCGGGTATCGACCACGCGGCAGGAGAAGAACGACCTGTCGCTGCCGGATCAGATCGCCACCGCCGAACGCTGGATCGAGGATAACGGCGCTCAGGCCGTCCGCGTCTTCTCGGAAGCGGGCAGCGCCACCGACGACCATCGCCGTGCCTTCCGCGAGATGATCGCGCTTGCCGAGTCGGATGAGCACCCGGTCGACATCATCCTCGCGCATTCGCTGTCGCGGCTGTTCCGCAACGCGCTCGACTTCATGCAGTATCGCGAGCGACTGCGCCGCAAGAAGATCCGCATCATCTCGGTGACGCAGAATTTCGGCGACGATCCGACGTCCGACCTTGCCGTGTCGATGCTCGCCATCTTCGACGAATATCATTCGGCCGAGAACGCCAAGCATGTTCGCCGCACCATGGTCGCCAATGCCGTCAACGGCTTCTGGAACGGCCAGACGCCGCCGATCGGCTTTCGCACCTGCACCGTGCCGCAGGCACGCGGCAAGGATCGCAAGAAGCTGGAGCATGATCCCGAGACCGTCGACATGGTCCGCTACATCTTCAAGACCTATCGCGAGGGTACGGCCAAAGGGCCGATCGGCGTCACGGGCCTTGCCCATCACCTGAACGAACGCGGCTACCGCATCCGGGGCAAGCGGTTCAGCATCGGCACGCTGCACAACATCCTGACCAACACTGCCTATATCGGCTACGTCATCTTCAACCGCCGGGACTCGCGCACCGGTGAGACGCGGCCGGAAAGTGAGTGGGTGCCGATCCCAGTCCCTCCGATCATCGACGAAGACACGTTCTACGCGGTCCGCCAGCAGATGGCCGACCGCGACCCACGGATGGGCGAGGCTGCCGCGAAGACCAACACGAACCTCCTGACCAGCCGCGCTGTATGCGGCTGCGGCGGGGATGGCTGCGGCGCGGGGATGATGACGAGCACCGGCAAGTCCGGTCAGTATCGCTATTACGCCTGTTCGGCGCGGATCAAGCGCGGGCCGGAGGCGTGCTCGGGACGCCGCGTTCCGATGGAGCAGCTGGACGATCTGGTCGTCGGCGCGGTGACCCGCAATCTCGTCCAGCCGGAACGGCTGACCGCGCTTCTCCAGACATGGCTGGACCGGTCGGAAACCGCCGTCGCCGAGCGCGCGGCCGAACTGAAGCGGCTGCGCGCCCGGCTGACCCAGCTCGAAGGCGAAAGCGCCCGCGTGATCAAGCTGGTACGGCTCGAGGTGCTCAGCCCGGACGATCCGCAGGTCGCCACCGAACTCGGCAACATCCGCGCGCAGAAAGCGAGCACCCAGGCCGACATCGCCGTCCTCGAACGGCAGCTTGATGCTGGCGATCGGCGGATCACGCCTGCGATCATCGCCAAGTTCGGCGATCTGCTCCGCCGCAAGCTCCACGAGCCAGACGGCAGGACGCGCAAGGAATACATCCACCTGCTTGTCGACCGTGTGGAGGTTGGTGATCGCGAGGTGCGAATCACGGGACGCAACGCGATGCTGGAACGCGCCATTATGGCATCCCAGACGCCGGGTGCCGCAGTGCCCAAAGCTGAACGGAAATGGCGCACCCGACAGGATTCGAACCTGTGGCCTCTGCCTTCGGAGGGCAGCGCTCTATCCAGCTGAGCTACGGGTGCGTGGGCTGGCCGACTAGCATCGTGCGCCACCCCGCGCCAGCCCTTTTATGATGGGGGCACCGCTTTTGCGGGTTTGGCGACGGGGGCGGGCGTCTTGGGGCGATAGGCGCACAGATCCTCGACCGGACAGCGCCAGCATTCGGGGCGGCGCGCCTTGCAGATATAGCGGCCGTGCAGGATCAGCCAGTGATGCGCGTGCACCCGGAACGGCGCGGGCGTCGCCTTGTCCAGCTTCAACTCCACCGCCAGCGGGGTCTTGCCCTTGGCCAGGCCGGTGCGGTTGCATACGCGGAAGATATGGGTGTCGACCGCGAACGTCTCCTGCCCGAAGGCGACGTTGAGCACGACATTGGCGGTCTTGCGCCCCACCCCCGGCAACCGCTCCAGATCGGCGCGATCCTTCGGCACCTGGCCGCCATAATCGTCCACCAGTATCCGCGACAGGGCGATGACGTTCTTGGCCTTGGTGTTGAACAGGCCGATCGTCTTGATGTGCTGCTTCAGCCCGTCCTCGCCCAGTTCCAGCATCTTCTCGGGCGTGTCGACCTCGGCGAAGAGCGCGCGGGTGGCCTTGTTGACCCCCACATCGGTGGCCTGCGCCGACAGTGCCACCGCAACGACCAGCGTATAGGGATTGCGGAATTCCAGCTCGGTCTCGGGATGCGGGTTCGCCTCCGCCAGCCGGTGGTAGAATTGGACGACATCCGCCTTCTTCATGCGCGTTACAGGCCTAGCACGTCGCCCATGCGGTAACGGCCCGGCCCCTGCCCTGCCAACCACAGCGCGGCGCGCACCGCTCCGCGGGCGAAAATGGTGCGATCCTGCGCGAAATGGCCGAGCGTCACCCGCTCGCCCTCGCCCGCGAAGATCACCTCATGGTCGCCAATCACCGAGCCGCCGCGCAGCGCCGCCAAGCCGATCGTCCCCTCGGTCCGCGCGCCGACCAGCCCCGCCCGGCCATCGACGCGGAGTTCGGACAGCGGATGCCCCCGCCCCGCCGCCGCCGCCTCGCCCAGCAGCAGCGCGGTGCCGGAGGGCGCATCGACCTTGTGCCGGTGATGCATCTCGGTGATCTCGATGTCCCAGTCCGGGCCAAGCCGCGCCGCCGCCTCGCGCACCAGATTGGCGAGCAGGGTGATGCCGAGCGAGGTGTTGCCGGTCTGGAGCACCGCGATCTCGGTCGCGGCCTCGTCGATCGCGGCGTGCTGGGCGGGTGAAAGGCCGGTGGTGCCGATGACGATCGGGGTGCGTGCGGCCCGAGCCGCCGCCAGATGCGCATCGAGCGCGCCCGCGATCGAGAAGTCGACCAGCACATCCGCCGACTTGGCCAGCGCGTCCGGATCGTCGCGCGAATCGCAGCCCCCGGCCAGCGTCGCGCCCTCGCCCTCGATCAGGTCCGCGATGGCGCGGCCCATGCGCCCGGCGCTGCCGTAAATGCCGATGGCGGTCATGCGGGGGTTCCGGTGGACTGGAGGGAGGACGTCGTCATGCGGCGTTCCTTGGCACATGTCCATGTCGGAGGAAACCGGCTGCGGGTGGTGCGCCCAACGATCGGTGACCGCTTGTGGGGCATGTTGCGGGGGTTTACTTCTGGGGTCAGGCGGTCCGGGACACCGTCAGCGGGGCAACCGGGTCAACCGTTCGGTAGTCGGCATGGGTTTGTGCCCAGAAGAGAATTTTACAATTGGCACCAAAAATGGCGGATTTCTGCGGTTTTCTGAAAGAGCGTCGGGACGGTTGTATTAGTCTTTTGTACTAGCTGAGGCAAGGGGCTGGCCGATGTGAGTCCTTCGACAGGGACTCGAATTGCACTCTCCTATGGCCCTTGCGGGCAGCGATCCTTATTTATGGATAAAGCATTGCGGAGGCTCAAACAGGATGAAGGTTTTTCTCAGTCATCAGCACGGCGACAAGCCAGTCGTAGAACCGATTGCTATCGCGCTGAAAGACAAGCTGGGTGAAGCCAACGTCTTCTATGACTCGTGGAGCATAAAGCCCGGTGAAGGTATCATAGACAGGATGAATGAGGGCATGACCGCCCCCGACTTTGTGTTCTTCTTCGTGTCGGAAAATAGCCTAGCTAGAGGCTGTTATGGACTTGGAGGTGTGTCTGATTCATCCGGTATTGGATGAGCATTTGCCGCAAGCCATATCCGTCCGATGTCAGCGATGAGGAATGGTCGCTGATCGCGCCATACCTGCTGTTGCAGCGCGAGGATGCCGGGCAGCGGGAGCATGATCTGCGCGAAGTATTCAACGGCCTGCGCTACATCGTGAAGACGGGCGCGCCGTGGCGGTGGATGCCCAATGATCTGCCGCCTTGGGCGGCGGTGTACCAGCAGACGCAACGCTGGCTGGTGGCGGGGTGTTTCGAGGCGCTGGTGGATGACCTGCGCTCGGTGCTGCGCCTGGCGGTGGGCCGCAAAGCCGAGCCGACTGCCGCGATCATCGACAGCCGGACGTTACGCTCCACGCCCGAGAGTGGCGAGCGCGCAGGCTATGACGGGGGCAAGCGCAAGAAAGGGTCGAAGATCCACATGGCCGTCGATACGCTGGGGCATCTGCTCGCGCTGCATGTGACGCCAGCCAGTGCCGAGGATCGCGGCGAAGTAGAACGCCTCGCACGCACCGTGCAGGCCGTCACGGGCGATACCGTCGACATCGCGTATGTCGATCAGGGCTATACGGGCGAACGTGCCGCGAAGGCCGCAGCAGCCCATGGCATCGCGCTGGAAGTCGTCAAACTGCCCGAGGCCAAACGCGGGTTCGTCCTCCTGCCGCGCCGCTGGGTCGTCGAACGGTCATTCGCCTGGGCAACACGCTTCCGACGCCTCGTCAAAGACTATGAGCGTTACGCCGAAACACTTGCCGGACTTCACGTCGTCGCCTTCGCCTGCCTTATGATGAAACAGGCTGCCGCGCTCGCCGTAGGTTCATAACAGCCTCTAGTGGCATGGTAAAACTTGAGTGGCACAATGCACTGTACAAAGCGGCTAAGGGGCAGACTAAGCTCATTCCTGTCCGTGTAGATGGGGCGGATATGCCAGCCCTGCTGATGCAAAGCGTCTACATCGATATGAACAATTTTGGCATTGCAGCTGCTCAGAACCAGATAATACAGATAGTTACCGGAAACGATAATTATACACCGCAGCACACCAATTTTTCAAATCTAACTGCATCGGTATTTAGACTAAACGATAAGCATTATGAGGTTACAATCTCTGCATCTCACCTCAGCGAGCACTCTCCACAGATATTGTTAGGTGTTTGATCCCGGCATTTGATGGTGCGGGTTTGATGTAAAGCGGGCTGGCTCGTTTTGCCATGCTTTGCAGATGGCCTCGTAGGGTGTGAGACCT
>NZ_JAXCMJ010000082.1:0-5408 GCF_038084995.1 Sphingomonas sp. 2378 | reverse complement strand
GTAACTCGTTCGGTATCGCAGGCTCTTTGCGTCGGGACATATCGGGTCTCCTTCTTCCCCTTTATGCCCGCCCGCACACGAAATTCCTGACACTCCCCGACGAGGAGTTCGGCGCCAGGGTTCGTGCCAGCTTCATTTCCAGCTATCGGACGTACGGCGCACGCCGCGTCTGGCACGACCTTCTGGCCGAAGGCCTCTCATGTGGTTTGCATCGCGTCGAACGGCTGATGCGTGTTCACGGTCTGAAGGCTAGACCCCGGCGTCGCGGCTTACCCAAGGACGACGGCCTGCGGTCGGCCATTGCCGACAACCTCCTCGATCGCCAGTTCACCGCCGAGGCGCCCAACCAAAGGTGGATCGCGGACTTTACCTACATCCGGACCGCCGAGGGTTGGCTGTACGTCGCCGTCGTCATCGACCTGTTCTCCAGGCGCGTGATAGGTTGGTCGATGAGCAACACCATGACCGCCCAGATCGTCACCGATGCCCTGATCATGGCGATCTGGCGGCGCGGGAAGCCCGACGCCCTACTGCACCACTCGGACCAGGGCAGCCAATACGCCAGCGAGCAGTTCTAGCGGCTGATGGCCGACAACGGCGTGACCTGCTCGATGAGTCGGTCGGGCAACGTCTGGGACAACGCGGCGATGGAGAGCTTCTTCTCCTCGCTGAAGACCGAGCGGGTTGGACGGAAAACATATCGAACCCGCAATCACGCAAAGGCCGACGTGTTCGACTACATCGAGCGCTTCTACAATCCGACGCGCCGCCACTCGACCCTGGGCTACCTCAGCCCCATGGACTTCGAGCGGCAAGCGCAGGTAGCTTAACCTCGTGTCCGCGGAACCGGCAGCAACTCACCTCCCGGCGTTAAGTTTCCGCGAGGTTTGGAGAGATTAGAACGAACACTCCGGAGCGTAGCTCCCGTTCGACCTTCTTGAACTTGGCCATTTTCTCCTGGCCAGTTCGCGTGTCCCGGTACCGCACGACTTGGTTGCGCCTCAATTTGCGGAATCTATCCGGTACTGAGGCAAGGAGGGTCGAGCGCGCAGATGTTTCGATTTGTGCGACGAACGATTGGAGCGCCGGATCCGAGAGGTCGGACTGAGTCGCTGCGGGGTCTTCCAATATTTCTATTATTTCCTGCGCCAACCGATTGGCTTCCATTGGCTCATTCCGCCCGTAGTAAGTCATCTTCTGATTAACGTAGAACAGATAGATGAACGCTTGGCTGCGCAGAAAAACCTCTCGAAAACCGTCGAAGAAGCCGGTTACGCGCTGCATGCGAGCATGGTCACCCAAGGTTGCGGCTCTGGTGACCTCCCCCATGCAGATTAGGCCGTCACTCTCATCGAATATGAAGCTTGCCATATGCGCGCTAACTAGGCGGACATAGCGGTCGAAAGCGTCTTCGCGTCCCGCTGTACTGGCGGACAGCACACCCGCCTTGGCGAGAGCCAGAATATCGACCCCCGCGAGCATGTCCTGCTCAGCGTCCGCAAGGCCGGCTTCAACCAGCGGGCGAAGTGCGGCGTGATCTGTATTCGGGCCTGCAGAAGAGAGGACCCGCACGGCAATGCGACCAATCGAAGGCTCATTCAGAGACTTCTTGGCGAGCGATATGAGGCGAGCCGCAGAGTCTTGATCGTCGATCACTAAGGCCTTCGCCACGAGCGCCCCGAGGGTAACATTAGTGAAGGTGAGCCCGGTTGCGCCGTAACGTCGGGCGATGGGTAGATTTTGCTCAAGCAGCACGACCACACGCGCGAGCGCTGCACTTTTGTCAGAAGGATTATCGACTACGTCAATCAGCCTCAGATAGATGCCGGGCACCAGATCCGACGGCGCGAGTTCCAGCGCCCGCTGCAGCGCTTCAAGAGCGAAGGCACGGCCACCTGAGGCGAGATGTGCCAACGCTTGGTTGTAAAGCGCGGAAGCGGTTAGTTCGAGCGCGGTCTCGTCAGCCCGGGCGCTATCGCGACCAACGACCTCCTCGGCCAAACTAATGATACGCTCGGCGTGGGTGCGTGCGGACACCGAGATCAATGCACTGGCCAAAGCTTGCTTGGCGATGAACTCGAAATCGCCGGGCCGCGACGCGACCTCCTCGAAAAGAGCAACGCTGGCCGCAGCATCGCCACCGAGCAATTTGGCGGAGGCAAGATAGAACAGGATCGGCATGCGAAGATCCGGCGCACCGGACGCAGTCAGCGCGTCCTTCAACCGCTGCTCAGCCTCATCGAACCGCTGCAAATGGTGAAGCGCGATACCGAACTGCATCAATTGCGCGGCGGTTAGATCACTGCGGCCGTCCCCTCCGTGCCCCAAATATTTTTCGAACAGGCTGACAGCACCGCTGTAATCATGCTCGACGTACAGACGGCTGGCTGCGTCGACCGCGCTAGCATGGTCGCCGGCCAACCGTATAAGCCAGTCCGGCTGCAATGCCTCGGCCACGACACGGTTGTTGAAATCGGGCGAGGCGCTTCCCGACTTGGTGATCCCAGCGAGGAACAGGCGGCCTCGTATCGCGTCGTCTAGCGTATTCCCCTTACCGTAATGCATCGACATCAAGGCATCGCGTAGGCCAGGGTCGGCGCGCACGAGGGTGCGCACATGATCGACGGGTGCCCGATCAAAGTCGCGCAGATAGACCCGCTCCACCGCTTCGTCGACGTGGTCAGGCGTGAGCCACTCGCCCGCTCCCATCATATCCTCGATCGTCGAGCAGATGTCCCACGACATGCGCGGATTACCGGATGTCCAATGAAATACGCGCTCTATCAGTGACGGTGGCAAACTGAGATTCGCTTGTCGCAAGAACGCACCCAGTTCCGACAAGCTAAAATTCTCGAGGTAGACCTTCTCGCCGATATTGAACGGCGATATGTTCTTGTCTTTGATGAGATCCGCGGGCTCGGCGACACCCGACAGCACATAGGTCAGCCTATTGTAAATATCGTAATTATCGCGTGCAAAATACATGCTTCGAATTTGTGCCAGGACTTTATCTGAATAGGACACACCGATCAAAGAATCGATCTCATCGAGGAAGAGAATGAGTCGCTGCGGCTGGACGGCTTCAAGCAGATGCCGTAAATGCATGTCGAACTCTACGTTGGGCTCCATCCCCTCTTTGCGCTCTTCTTTAATGGCCTGGCGCAGTCCTCCCGCGTCGAGCGCGTCGATTACGGCATCGATTATCGCCCTGAAAAACGCCTGCAGCGTGGCATGCCGCGTCGACAGATCGAAATAGCAGGCGACATCGCCGACTGCCTCGCGGCGGCGCTTCATGTGCAAGAGCAGATTGGTCTTCCCCATCTGCCGCGCGACCAGGATATAGGCTGGCCGGCCCATATCATCGATGACCCGCTCAAGCTGCCGGTCCGCGTCGCGCCTCACATAGAGCGCGTCCGGCACGATGGTGAGTGCGCGCAGGCGCTTGGCGACGCCCGTCATAGCTGCTCGCCCTGCAGCTGACTGATCAGCGCATCCAATGAATCACCTTTAATGCTGCGATTGCGATACTGGCGGAATAGCTGCTTCACAAAGCGTGGCCGTCCCTCTGCCGCAATGCAAATCCGTTCAATATCAGTAACCGAGAACGGCCTGTCCAGATTACCGGCGAGCATGCGAGTGAGCTTGCGCAGATGGTCGAGCGACCAGTTTGGGTCCGGCAGGATCTGGAAACACTCGCGGGTCTTGGCGGAAATGGCCGAGCCGGTCATCGACAGGTCGACGATCGACGAGAAGGCGAAAACCAGCCGGTCAGCAACGCGATTTTCGCCACTGATTGCGTGCAGTAGGCGCGACAGATAGTCGAGAAATTCTGGAAGCGCGTTTTCACCAAGCGGAATTTCCTCGACGATCACGGCTCGCGTCTCATCTGCGCAAAGAGCGCCGAGACTCGCGCGGATGCTGCGACAAGCTGCCTCGAAACTACGCTCCGCGAGTTGCGCCGGGCGGGCGGTCGCGAGCAGCGCAAGCTCATCGGCTAGCGCGCAGATCATGCCGAGAGGGCTGCAATCCTCATAGCTCGACAGGTTGATGGGCGACATGCCCCAGCGATTGCGATCAACCGCCCGACGCAGCGCCGCCGTCTTACCGACGCCGCTGTTGCCACAGACCCAAACGTTCCCGGCGGAGATAGCTGTGGCCAGACCAAGGTCGAAATCCCGTTCAATATAATAGGGTTCGTGCTCGGGCTTGTAAATTTCGAACAGCGGATCGGCCGAGCGCAGCGGCACCGAGCGTGGCGTTGTCCCAGTAAGCAGAAATCTTGTCAGGATGGTGTAGCGGCCGTCATGGCGGTCGACGGGCGAGACGATATTTCGATGATTGGCCTTGATCAGCATCATGGGCCGGACCGCCGTGTCATTGCAGCCGCTCTCGCGGGAAACACAGCGATCCTGTCCGCCGAGGATATATTGCACATCGATCCGCTCTGGGACCGCTTCGGTTTGCCACGCTTCGTCGATGGTGCTCAGCTCTGCGCTGCCGCGCGCCAATGCCTTCAACTGCACATGTCGGAAACTAACCTGCCGCCCGACGGCGGCGAGGCTTGAGCCGGTGTTAGGCACGGCGATCAGCGCTAATTTGCGAAGGGGCAGGAGCGCGCCAGCGCGCAACTCCTTGATGACACAGGCGCGCGCAACGATGCCGCCCAGGCTGTGCGCAACGAGATCCACCCGCTTGAATCCAGCGAAACGATCATGCAGAAAGGTCTGCAACCCTTCCACAATTTCCTGTAGGCCCGGCGGCGGCGCGAACAACTGTCGGGGCAACGCCCAGAGACTGGTTGGGTACGCATAGCAGTCGAGGGTTGCGTGGTTAAAGGCGGAATCGCCGCCTATCAGGTCGATTAGCGGGCTCCATGTGGAATCGGGCGATCCGCCAAGTCCATGAATGAAGACGATAGCATGGTCATTTCCTGGTCCCGTCAGCGCGGGCCGCATTGCCCCGGCCGCCCCTGCACTCTCTCCCATCGACACCACGTTCCTCAATTCGACTTAAACACCGCAGCAGGTCCGCTCAGCCGATCGCGAAACGCTCGTGGTAAGGTGAAGCATGAAGATTTCGCGATTTCAACCAGATCATTTCCTCCAATCCCCTCAAAGAGTTTTCGTCGTCAACTCCGTCCTTCCGTTTGACGAAACCGGCAGCCCGAATGAACGGCAGGTTTTGGGATTGAGAATGATGGTGACGAAGGCCGATCTTAGGCGCCTTCCTGACGGTCTGCTTTGGCGCGTCCCATCGGCAGCTCCCGCTAGAGCCGGACGTTCAGCGCGGATGTAGTGAACGACCGGGTCTGTGAAGGAAATCGGGCACCGGCAGGTGTACGATATCCTCCAAAGCAGGAAGCCGCGGGCCACGCTGGGTGACCTATGGGGTTTTGGGGTTTTGCGCTG
>NZ_JAXCMJ010000081.1:0-5537 GCF_038084995.1 Sphingomonas sp. 2378 | reverse complement strand
GCCAAGCACGCCCCCTCCCGCCTGCGGGAGGGGGCGTGCTTGGCCGCGAGTGACTGGATCGACATCAACGCCGCCCTCTTCTTCCTCCCCTCCCGCAAGCGGGAGGGGTCGGGGGAGGGAAAAGCCACAGGCGACGCCGCTCATGGAGAGGCCCCTCCCCCATCCCCCTCCCGCCTGCGGGAGGGGGCGTGCCCAGCCCTCCTTCCATAATCATTTCGACAGCGCAGCGGAACGCGAGCGGCGGGGATGGGTTCACTCGGCATGTCCGCATCCGCTATGCTATCGTCCATGCTGGCCGACCTCGCCCCGCCCCCGCCTCGCCTGTCCCTTGCCGACAGCCTGTTCCTAGACTTCGATGGCACGCTGGTGGAACTCGCCGACAATCCCGAAGGGGTGCATGTCAGCACCCAACTCGCGAACCGGCTCGACGCGCTGGCCGCGCATATGCCCGGCCGCCTCGCCATCGTTAGCGGCCGCTCGATCGCGCAGATCGATGCGCTGTTCGGCCCGCAGGCGCAGCATTTCACGCTGGCGGGCAGCCATGGTGCCGAGCGCCGTTCCCCGGAGGACGGCCACAGCCAGCCCGAAAAGCCCGACCATCTGGCCATAGCGACCGAGGAGATGCGCCGCGTCGCCGAGGACAACGGCCTGTATTTCGAAACCAAGAGCTTCGGCGCGGGGCTCCATTACCGCCGCAAGCCCGAGGCCGAGCCCCTGGCCCTGCGCGAAGCCGCCGCCATCGCCGAGCGGCATGGCCTGACCCTGCAACCCGGCAAGATGATGGTCGAGGTTCGCCTGCCCGGCGACAAGGGCCAGGCGATCGAGACGCTGATGGAAACGCCCGCGATGCGCGGCACCGTGCCCATTTTCTTCGGTGACGACGTGACCGACGAGGATGGCTTTGCTGCCGCCGCGGCGCTTGGCGGCGCGGGGGTGCTGGTCGGCCCGATGCGCGAAACCGCCGCCCGATACCGCCTGCCCGATGTCGCCGCCGTCCATGAATGGCTCGCCCAAGCGCTGGAGAATGCCGAATAATGCAACAGGACATGAACCTCTGGCCGATCGGCAATTGCCAGGTTTCGGCGCTGATCGACTCGACCGGGCGCTTCGTCTGGGGCTGCGTGCCGCGCGTCGATGGCGATCCGGCCTTTTGCGCGCTGCTGGGCGATGGCGAGCCGGAGACGGGCTATTGGTCGATCGAACTGGAGGACCGCGTCTCGACCACGCAAGGCTATCTGCGCAACACCCCGATCCTTGTGACCACCCATATGGACGATCGCGGCAACGGCATCGAGGTCACCGATTTCTGTCCCCGCTTCTCGCGCGAGGGCCGCGTCTATCGCCCGACCAGCTATGTGCGGATCGTCCGGCCGATCGGCTCCCCCCGCATCCGCATCGCGCTGCGCGTCGCAACCGACTGGGGTACGCCCACCGAGCGGACCCAGGGGTCCAACCATATCCGCTATCTGATGACGCAGCAGACGCTGCGCCTGACCACCGACGCGCCGGTCGGCCATATCGCCGCCGAACAGTGGTTCCGGCTCGAACGCCCGATCCACATGTTCCTCGGCCCGGACGAAAGTTTCGCAGGGGTTTTGAGCGAAGCGTGCCGCGCGATGCTGGAGCGCACCACGCACGAATGGCATCACTGGGTGCGCGGCCTCGCCACGCCCGTCGAGTGGCAGGCGGTCGTCATCCGCGCCGCCATTACCCTCAAACTCTGCCAACATGAGGAAACCGGCGCGATCGTCGCGGCGCTGACCACCTCGCTGCCCGAACATGCCGATTCGGGGCGCAACTGGGACTATCGCTACTGCTGGATCAGGGACGCCTATTACACGGTGCAGGCGCTCAACAGGCTGGGCGCGCTCGACGTGCTGGAGGGGTATCTGGAGTATCTCCGCAACATCGTCGATGCCGCGCGGGGCGGGCATATCCAGCCGCTTTACGGCGTCGGCGGCGAAGCGACCCTGGTCGAGCGGATCGAGGACAAGCTGCCCGGCTATCGCGCGATGGGACCGGTGCGTGTCGGCAACCAGGCCTATGAGCAGATCCAGCACGACGCTTACGGCCAGATCGTGCTGTCCGACGTGCAGGCCTTTTTCGACACCCGGTTGTTCCGCATGTCGGGGGTGGAGGATTTCCACTCGCTGGAGCGGGTCGGCGAACGCGCCTGGGCCAAGTACGACCAGCCCGATGCCGGCCTGTGGGAGTTGCGCACCAAGAGCCATGTCCATACCTATTCCGCCGCCATGTGCTGGGCGGCGTGCGACCGGCTGGCCAATGCGGCGCAGGCGCTGGGGCTGGAGGAGCGGCGCGGCTTCTGGCAAGAGCGTGCCGACCTGATGCGCGAGACGATCGAGCAGGCCGCGTGGCGCCCCGAGACGCAGCGCATGTCGGCGACCTTCGGCGGCGACGATCTCGACGCCAGCATCATCCAGTTGCTCGACCTGCGCTTCCTGTCGCCCGACGATCCCCGTTTCCGCTCGACGCTCGATGCGGTGGAAAAGGGATTGCGCCGGGGCAGCCACATGCTGCGCTATGCGACCGAGGATGACTTCGGCCTGCCGCATACCGCTTTCAACGTCTGCACCTTCTGGCTGATCGAGGCGTTGTATGTCACCGGGCGTCATGAGGACGCCCGCGCGCTGTTCGAGGAGATGGTGGCGCGCTGCACCCCCGCCGGGCTTCTGTCCGAGGACATCGACCCGAATACGGGCGAGCTGTGGGGGAATTACCCGCAAACCTATTCGCTGGTCGGCCTGATCAACTGCGCCGTCCTGCTGAGTAAACCATGGAGTGCCGTGCGATGAGTCGCCTGATCGTCATCTCGAACCGGGTCCAGCCGCCCACCACCGGGCCGGGCGGAAATCAGGGCGGGCTGGCGGTCGCACTCCTGGCGGCGCTGCGCGAACAAGGCGGTATCTGGTTCGGCTGGTCGGGGGAGACCACCGAAGAATTCACCGGTCATATCAACTTCCAGCAGGGCGATGGCGTCACCACCGCGACCATCGACCTGGAAGAGCAGGATATCGACGAATATTATAACGGCTATGCCAACCGGACGCTGTGGCCGCTCTTCCACTATCGCATCGACCTGACCGAGTTCGAACGCGACTTCGACTCGGGCTATGCCCGCGTCAACGAACGCTTTGCCGAGACGGTGCAGCCGCTGATCGAGCCGGACGATCTGGTCTGGGTGCATGACTATCACCTGATCCCGCTCGGCCGCTACTTACGCCAGCGCGGGTTCAAGAACCGGATCGGCTTCTTCCTGCACATTCCGTGGCCGCCGGTGCGGCTGCTGATGTCGCTGCCCAGCCATCGCAAGCTGGTCGAGTCCCTCTTCGCCTATGACGTGGTGGGATTCCATACCGAGGACTGGCTGGACAGCTTCCGCGATTACGTCACCAAGGAACTGGGCGGAACGCTCGGCGAAAATGGCGAAGTGACGTGGAACGGCAAGACCATCCAGGCGATCCGCGCGCCGATCGGCATCGAAACCAAGGAGTTCGAGGAAGCCGCCAGCGGCCATGATGCCCGCTTCGCGCGCGAACGCATGTATATGTCGGCGACCGGTCGCAGCCTGATCGTCGGGGTCGACCGGCTGGATTATTCCAAGGGGCTGGCCGAGCGCTTCCTGGGTTACGAACGTTTCCTGGCGCAGAATCCCGAGCGGCGGGCGCTGGTCTATATGCTCCAGATCGCACCGCCCAGCCGCGAGAAGGTCAACACTTATCAGGAAATCCGCGCCAATCTCGACGCGCTGTCGGGGCGGATCAACGGCGAATATGCCGATATCGACTGGGTGCCGATCCGCTATGTCAACAAGGGGTTTCCCCGCCCGGTGCTGGCGGGCATCTATCGTGCCGCCCGGATCGGGCTGGTGACCCCGCTTCGCGACGGGATGAACCTGGTCGCCAAGGAATATGTCGCGGCCCAGGACCCGGAAGACCCCGGCGTGCTGATCCTGTCGCGCTTCGCGGGCGCGGCCGAGCAGTTGAAGGACGCGGTCCTCATCAACCCCTACAGCGCCGAGGAAATGTCCGACGCGATCGTCCAGGCGCTGACCATGCCGCGCGACGAGCGCATCCGGCGGTGGACGAGCCTGATCGACAATGTGCGGCGCGAGGATGTCTTCTGGTGGTGCGAACTGTTCCTCGCCGCGTTGCGCGGGGATGGGGCGAAGGAAGAGGCCAAGGCGATCGAGGCGGCGGCCAACTAATCCTCCCCGGCACGGGGAGGGGGACCGCCGCGAAGCGGTGGTGGAGGGGGGCTTGCCACAAAGGGACTAGCCCAGCGGCACACCCCCTCCACCAGCCTGCGGCTGGTCCCCCTCCCCGTGCCGGGGAGGAATGGAATGCTCCAACCGCCGCCGGGGCAGCGCCTCGGGCATTTCCCGCCGGATATAGTCCAGCAGCCCCTCGCGAATCTCGCACCGCAGGTCGAACGCGATCGCCGCATCGCGCGCGGTCATCAATCCGCGCACCTCGATCGAATCCGGCTTCACGTCCGTCACCTGCATGTTGAAGAAGCGCCGGTCCCAGCGCGTGCTCGCCTCGACCAGTTCGCCCATCTTCTCGCGCAGCCGGGGAATGTCCGCCGCCGGATCGAGATACCAGAAGACCGACCCCAGCAACTGGCTGGTCTCGCGCGTCCAGTTCTGGAAGCTGTTCTCCAGGAACTTGGCGACCGGCACGACCAGCCGCCGCTCGTCCCAGATGCGCACGACCACGAAGGTCAGGTGAATCTGCTCGATCCGCCCCCATTCGTTATCGATGATGACCACGTCGTCGAGCCGGATCGGCTCGGTAAAGGCCATCTGCACGCCCGCGATCAGGTTCTTGAGCGCGGGCTGCGCGGCGGCACCGACGACCAGCCCGGCGATACCCGCCGAGGCCATCAGGGTCACGCCGATCGTTCGGATGCCCGGCACACTCAGCAGCATCAAACAGACGGTCAGGAACACGATCAGGAAGATACCGATCCGCCCCAATATCTGCGCCCGCGTCCGCTTGCGCCGGGCGCGTAGGTTATCCTCGACGCTGATATCGGCGCGTAGATAGACGACGCCCTGCAACGCGCGCAGTGCCGATACCGCCAGCCAGCCGAGAAGTGCCGGCACCCCGAAGCCCAGCACCTGTCGCCAGATGTCGCGCCCGTCGCTCGACATCGGCACCAGCCGCATCGCGAAGCTGACCGCGATGGCGATGGCGACCCAGCGCAACGGCTGGCGGATATGGGCGAGGACGAGGTCGTCGCTCTGGCTGGCGGTGCGCCGCGCGGCGTGGCCCGCGATCCGCATCGCGATGCTGTGCACCACCACCGCGATCAGGATCGCCGTCGCGATGACCAGCACATGTTGAAGCCACAGCCATTCGGCCGGAATGTCGAGCGATCGAAGCCAGCGCATGGGGTGGGAAAGGGTCAGCGGGGCGAAGGTTCCTTTTTGGGGTGGGATTCCCTTGGCCTTCGACTTCGCTCAGGCTGAACGGAGCGGAGGAAGGGACCTCTACTGCCCCCGTTCAGCCTGAGCG
>NZ_JAXCMJ010000080.1:0-5886 GCF_038084995.1 Sphingomonas sp. 2378 | reverse complement strand
CTCCACCCCCGCTCCACGGCGGTCCCCCTCCCCGTGCCGGGGAGGATTGTGGCTCTTCCCTTTCTTGTCCACCTGCGCGACATTCGCGGCATGATCGGTCGTCATCTTCGTATCACCGGACACGTGCAGGGCGTCGGGTATCGCTACTGGTTTATCGGTCGCGCCGAAGCACGGGGGCTGACCGGCTGGGTGCGCAACCGTGCGGACGGCTCGGTCGAAGCGGTCGTCCAGGGGTCCGAGGACGAAGTCGCGCGGATCGTCGCCGAGGCCGGGTCGGGACCGCCCGCCGCGCGAGTCGACCGTGTCGAAGCGATCGACCAACCCATCGATCCCGCCTTCAATCAGTTGGAACAGCGACCGACATGCTGATCGCACTCATCCTCGCCCAGGCCACCGATCCCGCCATCGCAAAGCGGGTCGAGTCGCTTCTTTCGCGCGCGCCCATAGTCGACGGGCATAACGACCTGCCCTGGGAACTGCGCGACACCGACCTCCCGCCCGAATCGCCCCGGCTCGCCGCCGACACGAGCGCCCTTCCCCATCCGCTCCAGACCGATCTGCCCCGGCTGAAGCGCGGTGGCGTGGGTGGGCAGTTCTGGTCGGTATGGATTCCCGCCGATATCACCGGCCCGCGCGCGGTCGAGATGACGCTGGAGCAGATCGACCGGGTCCACCGCCTCGTCGCGGCGCATCCCGACCGGCTGGCACTGGCGCGCACCGCCGGGGATATTCGTCTGCTGTCGAAACAAGGCCGGGTCGCCTCGCTGATCGGGGTCGAGGGCGGGCACCAGATCGACGGGCGACTGTCGGTGCTGCGCCAGTACCGGGCGCTGGGCGTCGCCTATATGACGCTGACCCATGGGCGAAGCCTCGCCTGGGCCGATTCCTCGACCGATGCGCCGATCGCCAACGGGCTCAGCCCCTTTGGCCGTGCGGTGGTGGCCGAGATGAACCGGATCGGCATGATCGTCGATGTCGCCCATGTCTCCGACGCGACGATGGCGGCGGTGCTCGACACCAGCAAGGCGCCGGTCATCGCTTCGCATTCCGACGCCCGTGCGCTGGCCGATGCGCCGCGCAATATCCCCGATGCGCTGCTCCGCCGGATCGGTGAGGGCGGCGGCATGGTGATGGTCAATTGCTATCCCGCCTTCCTGTCGAGCGCGTGGCGCGCCTGGGATGCGGCGCGCACCGCCTATGCCAGGTCGGTCGGGGTGCCGGCCAATGTCTATGGCGCGCGCAGCCCCGCACCGTTGATCGCCTGGGACGCGCAGCACCCCGCTCCGCGCGTGACCGCCGCGATGGTCGCCGACCATATCGAGCATATCGTGCGCATCGCCGGGCATGGCGCGGTCGGATTCGGCGGCGACTATGACGGGATCAACGGCACTTCCCCTGAGGGGATGAGCGGGGTCGACGGCTATCCGCTGGTCCTGGCCGAACTGGTCCGGCGCGGGTGGAGCGATGCCGACCTGGCCGCGCTGACCAGCGGCAACATCCTGCGCGTGATGGACCGGGTCGAGGCCGTGTCCAAAAGCCTCAGTGCGACAGCGCCGGACGATTCGATCGATCCACTGGCCCGCTGAGCGTGTCTCCGGCGAAGCGCATCGCCACCAGCCAGATCACGAACCCGCCCAGCGCCAGCCCGCAACCGACATAGCCGGTCGAGGTCCAACCCAGCCCGTTCGCGATGGCGAGCCCGCCCGCCCAAGGGCCGATGGCATTGGCGGTATTGAACGCCGAATGGTTGAGCGCGGCGGCCAGTCCCTGTCCCTCGCCCGCCACGTCCATCAACCGCGTCTGGAGCACGGTGCCCAGCGCGCCGCCCAGCCCGATCGCGAAGATATTGGGCAGGATCGTCCACAGGCTTCCCGCCGCCATCGGATACAGCGCCAGCATCGCCGCCGACCAGAGCAGCAGCCCCCCGGCGGTCGGCATCAGCGCGCGGTCGGCGAAGCGCGGCACGACGATATTGCCGATCGTCATGCCCAGGCCGAACACCGCCAGCACCAGCGGGATGGTCGCGGCGGAGGCCCCCGTCACCTCGGTCAGCGTCGCGGCGAGATAGGTATAGACCGCGAACATCCCGCCAAAGCCGATCGCCCCGATCGCCAGCGTCAACCAGACCTGGCCCCGGCCCAGCGCCGCCAGCTCGCGCCGAACACTCGCGCCCTCGTCCGGCCTGTCATGCGGCGCGGCGATCCACACCAGGGTCGCGGTCAGCAGCGCCAGCGCCGCCACCACGCCGAACACCCAGCGCCAGTTGAGCCACTGGCCCAGCATCTGCGCCAACGGCACGCCGATGACGGTCGCCACGGTCAGCCCCAGCATGATCCGCCCGACCGCCACCGTCCGCCGCTCATCGGGGACCAGCGAAGCCGCGACCAGCGCCGCGATGCCGAAATAGGCCCCGTGCGGCAGCCCGCTGAGAAAGCGAAAGAAGAGCATCCAGTGATAATCGGGCGCGATCGCCGACAAGCCGTTGCCCAGCGCGAACATCAGCATCAACAGGATCAGCAGCGTGCGCCGCGCCAGCTTGGCCGACAGCACCGCGAGCAGCGGCGCGCCCACGACCACGCCCAGCGCATAGGCGCTGATGACATGCCCCGCCGTCGGCGCGTCGATGTTCAGCCCGCGCGCCAGATCCGGCTCCAGGCTCATCGCGGCAAACTCGGTGGTGCCGATCGCGAAACCGCCCACCGCCAAAGCGGTGTGGACGATGCCGGGGGAAAATGTCCGGGCCATGGATTATCCTTTCTCGGCTTCCATATGTTGCGCCGCAACAAAATGCGCAACCATGGCGATGCGACCGCACAGCATTGAATTAATGAGGAATTCGAAAATCCATGGATTTTCTTAACCCGTAACTGTTCCGAAACGGTCTTTTATCCATGTTGAAGTGCCCATTCCGGGCGGGCAGGGTCGTCCTCGGCAAAAGGGGGATGCCGGATGGGCGAGATCACGGGGGTGGTCGAAGTCGTGGCACGCGAGTTGCTATTGTTCGCGGCGGCGGGATTGTTGATCGGCGGGCTGGATGATCTTCTGGTCGACCTGCTCTATTTCGCGCGACGACTGGTGAAGGGCCCGGCGACACCGCTTCGCAGCTATGCCTTGTCCCCACCCGTTCAGCCAGGACGGATGATCGTCTTCACCCCGGCATGGGACGAAGCACCGGTGATCGGTGCGATGCTTTCCACCGCCCTCTCCCGTTTCCGCCATCCCGACTATCGCCTCTATGTCGGGCTTTATCCCAATGACCCCGCGACCATCGCCGCCGCCGCCGATGTGGCGGAGCGGGACGATCGGGTCCGCCTGGTCATCGGTCCACGCAAAGGCCCCACCACCAAGGCCGATTGCCTGAACAGTCTCTGGCACGCCCTGCGACGCGACATGGCGGTGGAGGGTTTCGATGCCAAAGCGATCATCCTGCACGATGCCGAGGATGTGGTGCATCCCGACGAACTGATGGTCTTCGACTCGCTGATCGAGGGGCGGGCGGTGGTGCAATTGCCGGTCCTGCCGCTGGTGGTACCGGGGTCGCGGCTGGTGTCCGGTCACTATGCCGACGAGTTTGCCGAAACGAACTATCCGTTATCGCAACAATGCCGAAGACTAGCCTTCGTCTGACCCGATAGGTATCCCCAATACGTGCATAGCGATGAACGATACACATGCGCCGATCCAGCTACGGTCAGGGCTAATCTAGTGCGTCACGCCGATCAGCAGGGGCGCAGCTTGGCGACGCTATCAAAGGCGGTGGGAAAGAACGTGACTTACCTTCAGCAGTTCATAGAACGCGGCTCTCCAAAAGTTTTACCGGAAGATGTCCGCCTAAAGCTAGCGATGACGTTGAACCTGGACGAACGGCTGCTTGGGGCGCGGGAACCATGGAGGCCGGTAGACTGACCGCAACTGGAGTGTGCGGTCTGAATGACGAGCTTTGGCGCTTGGAATCGCGCTGGCATCGCATTCGTTCAAGTGCGCTATGTGGCGGGATGCGGTTTGCAGCCAGTGGCCAACTAAGAGTTTATGCATAAAATATAGGCTCAGCCCACTTTTCGGTTGACGAATGTTGGCTGAGCCTATATTTCTACACTTGTCAGACGGCGACGGTATCCTGCCCCAGCCCGCTGACAGACCTGAAGGAAAGTGAGCATGAACCTCACGATCCGGCTCAGGATCTGGAAAGTGACCATACAGTTCACGATCCAGGCCTAAGAGCCCCCCGCCCCGGTCTGGCAACCGGGGCGGGGTAAGGTCGAAAATACGGAAACAGGTGCAGCCATGCAAGGTCAGGAATTACGGGCGCTGCGCAAGAGCATGGGCATGACGCAAGGGCAACTGGCGTCGGCCCTCGGCTTCTCGCAAGGCTTCATCGGCGAGATGGAGCGTGACGAGAAGGCTATCGAGCCTCGCACGGTTCTGGCCTTGCGTGGTCTGCGCGCCGCCAGCGCGCCGGACGAGGCGCGCGGGATACCATGGGTTCCCGTCGTGTCGATTCCCGACGAATGGAAGGATGGCCGCATCCTGCTCCTGTGGGACGAAGCGGCCAAGCACGGGCCCGCGAGCCTCGGATGGTTCACAGGCCCGCAAAGCGGCTGGCTGATTGACGGCTCTTCCGCGCGAGCCAAGCCCACCTATTGCGCGGAAATCACGCCGCCGGGGGGAGCGCGAAACGCACGCCCCGAATAGCCGCCTCAGACGCCAAGAATCAGCGGCTTGATCGACCGAACCGTGCCTGCCCATATGTCGTGCACCACACTTTCCGGGTGGGTGCCGTCAGTGGTCGGCGAAGTCGCGAAAACCGATCCGACCGCATGGGCTGAACTGGGCGTGATGGTGGGCGACAGCCCCAGGGTGAACGTTCCGTCGCCATTGTCGGTCACGGTCGAGATGTTGCCCTTCATCTCGACAGCGGACGTGCCCGGCTCGAAATAGGCCATGCTGCCCAGCGCCGGGGGCGTCGTGGCGGTAATCTTGACGGTCGAGGTGGCCACCCCCGCCGCCAGTGCTGTCGCCAGTTTGCCCCCGCCCGCTTTCACGAACGCGAGCCGCGCCCATACCGGAGCCTGCCCGGCGAACTGCACATCGGGGCGCAACTCGCGCTGGCCTTCGCGCAGGTCGACCACCATCGCCAGCGGCGCGGGCACGGTCGCCACCAACCACTCGTTGAAATCCTCCAGTGCGACGCCCGCCGTGTACGGGCGCGGCTCCTGCCCATCCAAGGTCGTGTAGTTGGTCGCGCTGGAGGACGTGACCCGCGTGCTGACCGTGGATTGGATAATCGGGATGCCGGGGAAGGTCTTGGCGAGGAAATCCCACCACGCCTGCGCCCGCGCCTTCATGAGCACCAAGGCATCGGCGGGGTTGGTTGGGCTCGATATCCCCGAGAAGTCGTTCCGCAGCCCCTGCGACCAAATATGCGTGAACGGCCAACGCCCGCCGTTCATGTCCCGAACCGCCGCGAGCATGGCATAGCGCTGGCTGAAGCGGTTGCTGCCCGGCGTCACGTCCATGAAATCTTCCATGGACGCGCCGTGGTGACCGAAATTGGCGACGCCGAACGATCCCGGCCCCGACGGATCACCCAGCCCCTTGACGATGCCACCGACCAACTGGCGCGCGTCGGGGCGTATGTCGTTCTGTTGGGTAATGCTGTCGCCGATCAGCAGAATAGAGGGCGTGGAGCCGTTGAACGGCACCAACACCCCATGCGGCTTGTAACCCCGACCGCCGATCACAAGCGTCAGGTTGCCTTTGGCCTCGCGCAGCCCCTTGTTCAGCTTCCGCGCCCCGACCCCGCCCACGGCCGCAATGAAGTGCGGCGCGGTCCCGTATTCGAGCCAGACGCCAAGCGAGTAGCTGAAGCCGCGCTTGACCGTGACG
>NZ_JAXCMJ010000079.1:0-5922 GCF_038084995.1 Sphingomonas sp. 2378 | reverse complement strand
GCCCCACCCCCGGCCCCTCCCCTGAAGGGGAGGGGTGTCGCGCTATCGAGAGGGCGACCCCCTCCGTCAGGCCTGACGGCCTGCCACCTCCCCTGCCAGGGGAGGAATGCCATGAATGTCGACCTTTGCTGGCAAGCTATGCTGTCAGCTCGAATGTGCCGTGCGCGCCCTCGGCCTGGGCCGATGGTGCGATCCAGGCGTCGAACAGGCCCGGCTCGACCGTGGGGCGAAGGTCCCTGCCCAGGAATTCCAGTTGCGCGCGGGTCAGATTGAAGCTGACCTTCTCGCTCTGACCGGGGGCGAGGGCGACCTTGCGGAACGCTTTCAGCTCGCGGACCGGGCGGGTGATACTGGCGACGCGGTCGCGGATATAGAGTTGGACCAATTCCTCGCAGGCACGCTTGCCGGTGTTGGTGACGGTCGCCGATACGGTGATCCGCCCATCCCATGCCAGGATCGCGGGCACCTCCGCCGCCCCATAGCGGACCGCGCCATAGGTCAGGCCGTGTCCGAAAGGGTAGAGCGCGGCATGGGGCGCGGTGCGCCACTGCGTCTTGTAGGGGACGCGCGGGCCCTCGGGCGCGGGGCGGCCCGTCGCCTTGTGCGCATAGTAATAGGGCTCCTGCCCGCTTTCATGCGGAAAGCTCAGCGGCAGGCGACCCGAGGGGCCGACCGCGCCGAACAGGATGTCGGCGATGGCATGGCCCGTCTCCGACCCCAGGAACCAGGTGACGAGGATGGCGGGCGCATCCCGCACCGCCCCCTCCAGCGCGAGGCCGCGTCCATTCTTCAGCAGGACGACCACCGGCTTGCCGGTCTTCGCCACCGCCTCGGCCAGTTCCATTTGCGGCGCGGGGACGGTGATGGAGGTCCGCGACTGCGCCTCGCCCGACATGGTTTCGCTCTCGCCGATCGCCAGCACGACCACGTCCGCGCCCTGCGCCGCGGCGACCGCCGCCTCGATCCCGCCGGGCAGCGGCTCCTCGACGCCCGAGCCCGGCGTGACGGTCACGTTCCGCGCGCCCGCGTCGCGCAGGCCGGTGGCCAGGTCGATCGCCTGGTTGTTGTCGCCATAGACCACCCAGGGTCCGTTCAGGTCGTGCTGGCCGCTGGCGAAGGGGCCGACCAGCGCGATCCGGCGGCTCTTGTCGAGCGGCAGCAGGTCGCCGTCATTCTTGAGCAGGACCATCGCCTTCTGCGCCGCCTCGCGCGACAGAGCGATCGCGGCCTTGGTGCGGGAGCGTGCCTTTTCGCGCTTGCGATCGATCCGGCGGAAGGGATCGTCGAACAAGCCGAGCATCTGCTTGACCGCCAGCACCCGCCGCACCGAGCGATCGAGCACCTCCTGCGGCACGGCCCCCTCGCGCACCAGGGCGGGGAGATGCTCGGCATAGAGATTGGACTGCATGCTCATGTCGACGCCTGCCAGAAAGGCGAGGCGCGCCGCGTCCTTGCCGTCCTTGGCAAAGCCCGCCGCGATCATCTCTTCATCGCCGGTATAGTCGGACACGACGATGCCGGGAAATTTCCACTCGTCGCGCAGCAACTGCTTCATCAGCCAGGGATTGGCGGTGGAGGGGATGCCGTCGATCTCGTTGAACGAGGCCATGCCGCTCATCGCGCCCGCATCGAACCCGGCCTTGTAGGGCGGCAGATAGACTTCGCGCAGAGTCCGTTCGGACAGGTCGACGATATTATAGTCCAACCCGCTCTCGCCCGCCCCGTAAGCGGCGATATGCTTGATGCAGGCCATGACCGCATCGTCGGCGGACAGATCCTCGCCCTGGAAACCCTTCACCCGTGCGGCGGCGAACAGATTGCCGAGCAGCACGTCTTCCCCTGCGCCCTCCACGGTACGGCCCCAGCGCTGGTCGCGCGCGATGTCGACCATCGGACAGAAGGTCCAGTCGATGCCCGCCGCCGCCGCCTCGAACGCCGCCATCCGTGCGGTCCGCATGGCGAGATCGGGCTCGAAACTGGCGGCCTCCGCCACCGGCACCGGGAAGATGGTGCGATGGCCGTGGATCACATCGGCAGCGAAGATCAGCGGAATCTTCAGGCGCGAATCGCGCATCACCGCGCGCTGCATCCGCCGTGCCATCTCCGCACCATTGCCGTTGAACACGCCGGTCAGCCTGCCCGCGACCGCATCGGCGATCTGCCCCTCGAAGCTGGGGCCGTTGGAGGGCGGGTTGAGCGCGGTGGCGATTCCGCCGCCCCAGGCCGCGGCATTGAGCTGCAACTGCCCGGCCTTCTCCTCCAGCGTCATCTTCGCCAGAATCGCCTCGATCGCCGGGGACAGGGCGGTGCCGTCGCCCCGTGCCAGCAGCGCGCGGGCCGGGCTGGCCGCCCAAGCCGCCACCGCGCCTGCGCCCAGCAGCGCCGCACGGCGCGAAATTCGGATGTCGGACATGGACAATCTCTCTCCTGACATGCCATGATCGGGCGAACGTCCTGCGCTTCACCGGTTGCATGGACTTTCGCCTTAAGGGCCTTTTGTAACCGGTTACACGGGCAAGACCCTTCGCACAAGCGGTTGGGCAAGGCCGGATCGACCCGGCCATGAGCGGGAAGGGAGTGGGGTGTGAGGCAGGGATCGGCCACGATCCGCGATGTGGCGCGCGAAGCGGCGGTCTCGGTCGCGTCGGTGTCGCGCGTGATGAACGGGCATGTCAGCGTCCATCCGGAGACGCGGGCGCGGATCATGGCGGTGGCGCAGTCGCTCGGCTATGTCCCCCATGCCGGCGCGCGAAGCCTGTCCTTGTCGCGCAGCCATGCGATCGGTGTCGTCCTGCCCGACCTGCACGGCGAATTCTTCTCGGAGATCGTGCGTGGCATGGACCGGGAAGTGACGGCGCGGGGCTATCACCTGCTCCTGTCCAACATGCACGCCGATGCCGTGCTGGCGGCACAGGCGGTGCGATCGATGCGGGGACGGGTCGACGGGATGATCGTCATGGCCCCGCAATTGGACACCCAGGCGCTGGACGAGGCGCTGCCGCCCGACATGCCAGCCATGCTGGTCAATTCGTCGCCCGGCGTGGCCCGTGCCGCACTGCGCATCGACAATGCCGCCGGGATCGCGGCGAGCGTCGCGCATCTGGTGGCGCAGGGGCGGCGCGCGCTGGTCCATGTCTCGGGACCGCCCGCCAATATCGACGCGGAGGAGCGGCGCAGGGGCTTTCTCGACGCGATGGCGCGCCTGGTCCCCGAGGCCGAGCCGATCGTGATCGCGGGCGATTTCCACGAGGAATCGGGCGGCGCGGCGGTCGCGGAACTGCGTGCGCGGGACATCGCCTGTGACGGCATCGTTGCGGCGAACGACATGATGGCGCTGGGCGTGATGGCGGCATTGCGCGAGGCGGGGGTGGACGTGCCCGGCGCCGTCGCGGTGACGGGCTTCGACGATATTCCTCTGGCCCGCTATCTCAGGCTGACCACTGTCCGCGCGCCGATGGCCGAGATGGGCGCGCGGGCGGTGGCGCGGCTGATCGAAGCGCTGGAGGGCGGCGAACTGCGCCCCGAGGCGGAAACCATCGCGACCGAGCTGGTGATCCGCAGCACGACGCCGGGCAGCGTTGTCGGAAGCGGGGGAAGCGTGTGATGAGAAGGGCCTTCCCTCTCCCCTGTCCAGGGGAGAGGGAAGAAGGAATAGCATGAATGCCGATCGGCTCTGGCACCACGGCCGGGCATGAAATTCCCCGTCGATCCCGCGATCGGTTCAGCTTGGCGTAGGATTGCGTGTTATAAGCGCGCGCTCCTGCGACGACATTCCGATGAATAGGGGCTATCATACCGACATGACCGCATCGCATTTCCCCGTTTTCGGCCCCTCCATCGCCCGGCTTCTCGGCTCGCTGGCGGCGGGGTCGCTGGTGGCCACGCCCCTGATGGCGCAGGTCGCGCCGCCGCCGGTGATGCTGCCGGGCCCGCCCGCCCAGGCGCAGATGCCGGGCGGCCCCATCGTCCAGCCCCTGCCGCAGACCGCCGTGCCCAGCGTCGCCGTGCCGACCCTGTCCGACGCACAGCTTCGCCAACTCGCCACCCTGGTGGCACAGAGTGAGGTGTCCCAGGGGCTGCGACAGGGGCCGCCGCGCGACCTGTCCGGCCTGTCGCCAGCCGTGCTGACCCGCGTCGCGCTCGATTATGCCCATGCGGTTCATGCCGGTCGGCTGGATACCGCCGATTTCACCAAGGATTGGGGCATCCGTCCCCAGGCCTATGACCCGCTGCCGGGCTTTGCCGATGCGGTGCGTCGCGACCGGCTGGCGGCATGGATCGCCTCGTTGCCGCCGCCCTATGCGGGCTATGACGCGCTGGTGAAGGGGCTGGCCCGCTATCGCGCGATGGCGGCGGCGGGCGGCTGGACCGCGTTGTCGGCGACCACGATCAATTTCGGGGCGAGCGGGCCGCAGGTGCTGGCGCTGCGCAAGCGGCTCGCGATGGAGGATTCCGGGGTCGGCACCGGCGGCGAGACATTTGACGAGAATCTGCTGGCGGCGGTGCGCCGAGCGCAGCGGCGCTATGGGTTGAACCCGGTCGGCACCGTGGGGTCGCAGACCATCGCCGTGCTCAACGTGCCCGTGGCGCAGCGCATCCGCCAGATCATGGCGAACATGGAACGCTGGCGCTGGTTGCCGCAGCAGTTGGAGGCCAAGCGGGTTCAGGTGAACATCGCCGCCGCCGTGCTGACCGTGTTCGATGGCGACAATCCGGTCATGTCGATGAAGGCGGTGACGGGCCGCCCGGGCAACGAGACGCCGATGCTGGTCTCGACGATCCGCAGCATCGTGCTGAACCCGCCCTGGAACGTGCCCAGTTCGATCGCGAACAAGGAATTGTGGCCCAAGGAGCGGGCCAATCCCGGCTATCTGAAGCGGGCGGGCTTTCGCGTGATCGACAATGGCGACGGCAGCAAGCGGTTGCAGCAATCGTCGGAGAAGAGCGCGCTGGGGCGGTTCAAGTTCGATTTCCCCAACGACTTCGCGGTCTATCTGCACGACACGCCCGCGCAATCGGGCTTTTCGAAGTTCGACCGGCTGGCCAGCCATGGCTGCGTCCGGCTGGAAAAGCCCGCCGACCTCGCCGCGCTGATGCTGAAGACCACGCCCGAATGGCAACCGGCGCAGGTCGATGCGGTGCTGGCGTCGGGCAAGACGGTGCGCGCGACCATGGCGGAGCCGGTGGCGGTCTATCTGCTCTACTGGACCGCCTTCGCCAATGCCGATGGCCAGGTGGGCTTCCGCGAGGACCCCTATGGCTGGGACGCGCAACTGGCGACCAAGATCGAGGCACGCTCCGCCGAGCGTGCGCAGGCCAACACGAACTAAAAGGGCTCAGGCAGGACTATGAGGACGATCACGAACAAGCGCATCATGGCGTTGCTGGCGGCGGGGTTGTTGCTGCCCGCGCTGGCCGGTTGCTCGCGCTCCGAGCCCGAGGAACAGCCGGTCACCACGGTCGAGAATGACGCCGGGGTCGAAGAGGTGATGCCCGAGGAGAACATGGCCGCGACGGAGAATGAGGCGGAACCCGCCGCCGCCCCCGCCAACATGGCCGAGGCCGCACCGCCCCCACCGCCCGAGCGAACCGCCGATCAGCAGATGATGGACGACGCATCGGCCACCGGCATGACCTCCCGCGTCGAGCGCACGCCGGGCGACGCTCCTGCGGAAGACGCGCCCAAGGACGGACAGTAATCCCGCCAATTCCTCCCCAAGCCATGCTTGGGGAGGGGGACCGCCGCGAAGCGGTGGTGGAGGGGCATGGCCGCGAGCGGCGGCACCCCTCCGTCAATCCTGCGGACCACCACCTCCCCTTTGTAGGATTCCTCTGCGAAACGGCTCATTTGTGACAGAGGATCTGGGCGAGGCTTTCGCTGCAGGGATCCGGTACGGGCCTTGGTCAGCTTTGGCTGGCCGG
>NZ_JAXCMJ010000078.1:0-6642 GCF_038084995.1 Sphingomonas sp. 2378 | reverse complement strand
CAGCAAGGCGGGCAGTCCGAAGATCCTGCCAGAATGCACCCTGCCGCTGACCGGCAAGGCCTGTGTCGACCTGATCGTCACCGACCTGTGCGTCATGGCCTGCGACAAGCCGGGCCTGCGGCTGATCGAACTGGCCCCCGGCGTCACGCTGGAGGAGGTGCGCGCCAAGACAAGCGCGCCGTTCACGGAGGAACTGGCATGATCCGCTATGCGCGCGATGATGCGGGGGCTCCGCCGTCGCTGGTGGCCGATTACCGATCCACCTCGCTGCGGGCACCGCTCCAGCCGCCGCTGGCGATCCCGCAGACCCTGACCGAGACGACCGGACCGGGGGGCTGCTGGGATCGGCTGATGGGCTCAGCACTGGCCGACCTGACGAAACAGCATCAGGGCGAACCGCTGGGGCAGCGGATCATCGTCACGGGCCGGGTGCTCGACGAGCAGGGCCGCGCGGTGCCCGATACGGTCATGGAAGTCTGGCAGGCCAATGCCGCCGGGCGCTATATCCACGCCAAGGACCAGTGGGATGCGCCGCACGACCCGAACTTCACCGGTGCGGGCCGCGTGGTGACGGATGGCGAGGGGCGGTATCGCTTCGTCACCGTCCGGCCGGGGGCCTATCCATGGGGCAACCACAAGAATGCGTGGCGGCCCGCGCATATCCATCTGTCGCTGCTGGGGCCCGCCTTTGCGACGCGGCTGGTGACGCAGCTTTATTTCCCCGACGATCCGCTGATCGAGATCGATCCGATCGCGAACGCCGTGCCGATGCCATATCGTCAGCGACTGGTCGCGCGGCTCGCCATGGACGTGACCGAGCCCAATTGGGCGCTCGGCTATCGCTTCGACGTGGTGCTGAAGGGGCGCGAGCAGACGCCGTTCGAGGAGGATCATCATGACCATTGATCCCGCCAGCCGCCTCCCGGCGCCGCGCGTCGACAATCAGGATCCGGCGCTGTTCGGTCAGACGCCCAGCCAGACGGTCGGGCCGTTCTTCCATTATGGCCTGCCGTGGAAGGGCGGGGCGGACCTGGTCGGCCAGTCCGACATGGGCGCCCGGCCCGAATTGATGCCCGAGGCGCATTATGTCCTGAACCTGTCCTCTCCGACCGGCACGCCTCTGGGTGACGTGATCGAAATCACCGGGCGGGTGTTCGACGGGCAGGGCGCGGCCATTCCAGATGCGATGATCGAAATCTGGCAGGCCAATGCGGCGGGGCGCTATCGCAGCGTGGACGATATGCGCGACGACGTGCCGCTCGACCCGCATTTCATCGGCTTCGGCCGCGCGGCGACCGACGAGGATGGGCGCTATCGTTTCCGTACGATCATGCCGGGGCGGGTGCCGGGGCCGGATGGCGGCCAGCAGGCACCGCATATCGCGCTGTCGGTCTTCGCGCGCGGTGTCATCAAGCGGCTGGCGACGCGGCTATATTTCGCCGGGAGTGCGGGACTGGAGAGCGATCCGGTGCTGGCGGTTCTCTCCCCCGAACGACGCGACACGTTGATCGCGCAGGCCGTGGGCGAGGGGGTGTGGGCGCTCGACCTCGTCCTGCAGGGCGCGCGCGAGACGGTGTTCTTCGACCTGTGAGCGATCTGCTTCGCCTTCGCCCCGCCGCCAGCCCCGCGATGATCGCGGTGTTCGACGACGCCGTGACCATCGCCCATGCCCGTGCCTTCGAAGTCGCGCTGGCCCGCGCGCAGGCGGCGGAGAATGTGATCGCGCCGGACGTCGCCGAGGCGATCGCGACCGGCGTTGCGTCCGCCCGGATCGAGCCCGCCGAACTGGCGGAAGAGGCGGCGCTCGCGGGTACGCTCGCCATTCCGCTGGTGGCCCGGCTGCGCGGCGCGCTGGGCGGCGAGGCCGCGTCGGCCCTGCACCGGGGCGCGACCAGCCAGGACGTCGCGGACAGCGTGCTGATGATGCAGGTGCGGGCCGCGCATGGCGTGCTGACCGCGGATGCGCAGCGGGCTGTCGCCGCCCTCACGCGCCATGCGCGGGACCATGCCAGGACCCCGGCGGTCGGTCGCACCTTGTTGCAGGATGCCCTGCCGGTCGCGTTCGGCCTGCGTCTGGCGCAGGCGGCGGCGGGAATCGCGGACGCGCTGGAACATCTGAACGAGGCGGTGGCGCGGCATGCTGTCCTCCAGTTCGGCGGGGCGGCGGGCACCCGCGCGGGGATGGACGGGCGGGGCGCGGCGGTGGCCGCGCATATGGCAGCGGCGCTGGGGCTGGCGACGGCAGCGCCGTGGCACGCGCGACGGACCGGCGTGGTCGCGATCGGTGCGGGCGTGGGCATCCTGATCGGTGCGCTCGGCAAGCTCGCCCGCGACGTGTCGCTGCTTGCCCAGAATACGATCGGCGAGGCGCGGGAGCCGGTGATCGCGGGGCGGGGTGGGTCGTCGGCGATGGCGCACAAGCGCAATCCCACCGGATGCCAGGTCGCGCTGTCTGCCGCCATCCGTGCGCCGGGGCTGGTCGCCACGCTGTTGGCGGGCATGCCGCAGGAGCAGGAGCGCGGCGTTGGCGGCTGGCAGGCGGAAGGGCCGGTCCTGACCGACCTGTTCCTGCTCGCTTCGGGCAGCGCCGCTGCAATGGCGGCGGTCGCCGAGGGGCTGGAGATCGACGCGGCGGCGATCGCCCGCAACCGTGCCGCCGCCGATATGGGCGAGGATCTGGGCGAGAGCGCGGCGATCATCGCGGCGCTTCTGGATGATAAGGACTGACATGGCTTACACCCTTCGCGATGGCGTGCGCCTGCACTGGCGGCTGGAGGGGGCGGCGGACCGGCCGGTGCTGGTCCTGCTCAATTCGATCGGGACCGACCTGTCGTTGTGGGACCGCACCGTCCCGCTGCTCCTGCCTGCCTTCCGGCTGCTGCGGATCGATACGCGCGGGGCGGGCGGATCGGATGCGCCGGAGGGCGATTACACGCTCGCCATGCTCGCGGACGATGTCGCCGCGATCATGGACGATGCCGGGGTGGCGCAGGCGGCGGTCGCGGGCGTGTCGCTGGGCGGGATGATCGCGATGCAATGCGCGCTGGATCACCCGGAGCGCGTGGCCGCGCTGGCACTGATCTGCACCTCCGCGACGATGGACCCCGCCGCCTGGACGACGCGGATCGACATGGTGCGCCAACAGGGGACCGCCGCCATCGCCGACATGGCGGTCGGACGCTTCCTGTCGCCCGGTTTCGCCGCGCGGCATCCCGAGATTGCGGACAGCTTGCGCGACGGTATCGCGCGACAGGCGGATGCGGGCTATGCCGGTGCCGGGGCGGCGATCCGCGACATGGCGCTGATCGACCGGATCGACGCCATCGCGGTGCCGACGCTGGTCGTGACCGCGATGCTCGATGTCTCGACCCCCTATGCCGGACATGGCGAGCATCTGGTCGCCACCATTCCCGCTGCCCGGCATGTCGGCGTCGATGGCGCGCATCTGCCCCCGATCGAGGCACCCGCCGCGCTGGCGACGGCGCTGCGACGGTTCCTGACGAGGGACGAGGCGGTCGAAGCCGCCGCCGACACGCTGTTCGAGGCGGGGCTCGCCAACCGCCGCCGCGTGCTGGGCCATGCCTGGGTCGAGCGCAGTCTGGCCAGGCAGACCCCCCTGACCGCCGATTTCCAGGCGATGATCACCCGCATCGCCTGGGGCGAAATCTGGGGGCGGCCGGGACTCGACGACCGCACCCGCCGCCTGATCGTACTGGCGATCACCTGTGCGTTGGGACGCTGGGAGGAGTTCGCGCTCCACGTCCGCGCTGGGCTGACCCAGGGCGGATTCACGCGGGACGAACTCAAGGAAGTGCTGATGCAGACCGCCATCTATGCGGGGGTTCCCGCCGCGAACACCGGCTTTGCCGAAGCGCAGACGATCATCGACACGCTGGACCAGGACGCCTGATGACCGACGCCTATATCTGCGACGCGATCCGCACTCCCATTGGCAAGCTCAACGGCGCGCTGGCGAGCGTGCGCGCCGACGATCTCGCCGCCATCCCCTTGCGCGCGCTGATGGAGCGCAACCGCCATGTCGACTGGCAGTCGGTGGACGATGTCCTGCTCGGCTGCGCAAACCAGGCGGGTGAGGACAATCGCAACGTCGCGCGCATGGCGGCGTTACTCGCCGGACTTCCCGAAGCGGTGCCGGGCGCTACCATCAACCGGCTGTGCGGATCGGGCCTCAATGCCGTGGGCAGCGCGGCACAGGTGATCCGCAGCGGCGATGCCGAACTGATGATCGCGGGCGGGGTCGAGAGCATGACGCGCGCGCCCTATGTGATGGGTAAGGCTGCCAGTTCCTTCGACCGGGGCCAGCAGATCGAGGATACGACGCTGGGCTGGCGCTTCATCAACCCGGCGATGCGGGCCGCCCATGGCGTCGATACCATGCCGCAGACCGCCGAGAATGTCGCCGACCAGTGGCATGTCGGACGCGAGGAGCAGGACGCTTTCGCGCTGGCCAGCCAGCAGAAGGCGGCCGCGGCGATCGACAGCGGGCGGCTGACCGTCGAGATCGTCCCCGTCTCCATTCCCCAACGCAAGGGTGAACCGGTCCTGTTCGACCGCGACGAGCATCCCCGCGCGACCAGCCTGGAGGCGCTGGCGAAGCTGAAACCGGTGGTGCGCGCGGACGGCACCGTGACCGCCGGGAACGCCTCGGGCCTCAACGACGGCGCGGCGGCGATGCTGGTGGCGAGCGAGGGCGCGGCGGCCCGCCATGGCCTGACCCCGCGTGCGCGCGTGCTGGGCATGGCCTCGGCGGGGATCGCGCCGCGCATCATGGGCGCGGGGCCGATCGAGGCGGCGCGCAAGCTCTGCCGGATCACCGGGCTGACGCTCGACCGGATCGACGTGATCGAACTCAACGAAGCCTTTGCCGCACAGGCGATTGCTACCCTGCGCGATCTGGATATCGCGGCCGACGATCCCAGGGTGAACCGCAACGGCGGCGCCATCGCCTTCGGTCATCCGCTCGGCATGTCGGGCGCGCGGATCGCGATGACGGCGGTCGAGGAACTGCACCGCACGGGCGGCCGCTATGCCATGGCGTTCATGTGCATCGGCGTGGGGCAGGGGATCGCGCTGATGCTGGAGCGCGTATGAAGAGCGCCTTAATCTATGTGAGAGCCAAACCGATAATTAAGGACCGTCTTGAACGGGGATGCAGCTGTTGGTGCAGCTATACATGACTGGATCGCAACCCAGGCTTATCCGCTATATTTTCCGCATCATCCGCGTGGTTCGATCTCACCCACTTCTGGATCGGCAGAAGGCTTCAGTACGCTGATACGGCAGAGTATTAATTATCGGTTGGGCTCTGTGGAGGAGGAAATTTAGGCGCAACAACGCAAACCGGCGGCCGGGCCGCCGATTTGCTGGTGCGCGCGCTCGTTCAGAGGCGATCGAGCGCGGTATCCTCCAGCCGCAGGCGGCTTCCGGAAGGCGGGAGGGGGTACTTGTCGGCGCCGTGCTCATGCCGGACACTATGAGCCATGACCGGTCCTGGCCTGCCCGACGCACAGCCCGTCTTCGCGCATCATGTGCGCGCGCTGCTGGCGCGTCAAGCGCAGGCCGACCGGGATCTGGTGGGCGCGTCGTACCGTCGTGGACGAAATCACCAGCCCGATTTGGACGCAGGGCAGTCGTCAGCCAGCCGCAAGGCGGATGCGCTTGCCAAGGCCGTCGGCATCGACTTTCACCGACCCAGCCCGATCCGGCGGGGTGGCCGCCAGACCGGCGGCGGCCGGGTGGCGCGGCGAGCATTTCGACTATCTGCGCGACGGCGCGAAGGTCACGATCATCAGCCATCTCGACTATATCCGGCGCGATCAGGCGGTGGCGGATCTGGCCGAGGACCTCGTCATCGACATGATCGATGAGCAGGTGATCCGGGGCGGTATGAACGCCCGAGCCATCGTATCCAATATCCCCGGCAGCCCTGAGCGTCAGCGGTCGTTGTTCGTTGCGGCCGAGCAGAGCGAAAGCCAGCCCAGGGCCCATCATCTCACCGCCTCGACCGCCGAGGTCGGACGATATGATCGGGTGGCGGGATTCGCGACAAGTCCGCCCTGGCTGCGCGACATGAGCCGAAGACTGAAGGCGGCGCGCCGGGAAGCCGAAGCCAAGGCGGCGGCCAAGGGACGCCCCTTCAAGGACCGGCAGGTCGTCGTCGCGGATGTCACGCCCGAGGAGGCATTCGACCGGCTGACCTGGTTCGATAAGCATCCCAGCTTCCCCGCGCCGCGATGGCAGCAGGGACGGACGGGGCGCAGCCACTATCGCTTCGTGCAGGAACTGCCCGCCGACTCCAAGCCAGAGCAGCAAGGTCAGATCCTTCGCGACATCGTCGCGATGCTGGCGGCGGATGGCTGGATGGCGGTGGGGGTGATCCACCAGCCCGATCAGCATGGCGACAAGCGCAACTTTCACATCCATGTAGACGCCTATGACCGCCCGGCGAAGTGGATGGACAAGGAGGGCAAATGGGATTTCGAGGTGGTCGAGCGCAAGAACGGCAAGAACACCCGGCCCTATCGCCAGAACAAGGTCAGCTACCGCGCGGAGCCCGACGCCAATGGAAAGCGCGCCAAGGTCGATACCGCCGAGCTCATGCGCGGACGTTTCATCGACATC
>NZ_JAXCMJ010000077.1:0-6302 GCF_038084995.1 Sphingomonas sp. 2378 | reverse complement strand
TTTGTGGGGAGCCCCCTCCACCACCGCTTCGCGGCGGTCCCCCTCCCCGTGCCGGGGAGGATAAGTTTCCCCGGGGAAACATTGCCCCCGCCCCCGCCCCTTGCCCGATTGAATGAAATTTGCCATTAGCCCGCCCCAAAAGCTTCAAGGGGTGTGCGAGTGGCGGAAGATCATGCAATGCTGTCCCAGATCGGCGATCTGGCGAGCGCCGGCGAGCGGATGATCGAGCGGTTGCGGCGCAAGGCGTTCCTGCCCGAAAGCCGCAAGGGCCTGCATCTCCGCTTCGGTATCGCGGAGGCGGCGCAGTTGCTCGGCTGTTCGACCAACCGCATCCGCATGGCGGAGGAGGATGGCCGCCTCCCCCCTGCCCCGATCACCGACAATGGCCGTCGGCTGGGCTATAGCGTCGAGCAGATGCTGACGATGCGCGACGTTCTGGGCGCCTCCCCTGCCCGCGCGGCGCATGACGTGCCCGCGATCATCGCGGTGCAGAATTTCAAGGGCGGCGTCGGCAAGTCGACCGTCACCACCCATCTGGCGCATTATTTCGCGGTGCAGGGCTACCGCGTGCTGGTCGTCGATTGCGACAGCCAGGCGACGACGACGACGCTGTTCGGCTTCAACCCGCATTTCAACGTCACCCGAGAAGAGACGCTCTACCCCTATCTGTCGATCGACCCGACCCAGACCGACCTGGCCTATGCGGTCAAGCCGACGCCCTGGCCCAATGTCGACCTGATCCCCTCCAACCTCGAATTGTTCGACGTGGAATATGAACTGGCCGCCGCGGGGTCGGATGGCGGTTCGGTGCTCGCCGCGCGGTTCCGCAAGCTGAAGCGCGGGCTGGCCGAACTGGCGCGCGATTATGACGTGGTGCTGCTCGATCCGCCCCCTGCCCTCGGCACGATCAGCCTGGCGGTGATGCAGGCGGCCAATGCGCTCCTCGTGCCGCTCGCCGCGACGACGCCGGATTTCTGTTCCACGGTGCAGTTCCTGTCGATGATGGACCAGGTGCTCCACCAATTGACCGGCGCGGGGATCGAGGTGGATTACCAGTTCGTCCGGCTGATCTGCTCCAAATTCGACGGCAATGACCCCAGCCACGCCATGGTCCGCGCGATCATGGAACAGAGCTTCGGCCCCGCGCTGCTGCCCGTGCCGATCCTGGAATCCGCCGAGATCAGCCATGCCGCGATGCGGATGATGACCGTCTACGAACTCGAAAAGCCGATCGGCACGCCCAAGACGCACAAACGCTGCCGCGCCAATCTGGACGAGGCGATGCGCCAGGTCGAACAACTGGTCCGCCAGGGCTGGGGCCGGATCGAACCGGCGAGTGAGGAGGCGGTGATCCATGCGGCGGCTTGAAATGCCTCTTTCCTACACCGCTATGTTCTTGCAATGTTCTGCCGGGGAGGCATTCCATGGCGCGTAAACAATCCGATTATCTGGCGGCCCTTCTGGCGGAGGAAGAGGGCGACGACCCCTCCACGACCCCGGTCCGCGAGGCGCAGGCGGACCGCGTCCGCACCACGACCTTGCTCGGTCGCGAGTCGGCCTTGGCGCGGGTCGCCAGCGGCGAGGTGCGGCAGGTCACGCAGTTGCTGCTCGATCCGGCGCGTGTCCGGGTCTGGCCCGGCAATGCCCGCAACTATGACCTGCTGACCGAGGAACATTGCCGCGAACTGATCGACTCGATCATCGCCGAAGGGGGGCAGAAAGTCCCCGCCGTGGTCCGTCGGATCGAAGGCGACCCGGACCATGATTATGAGGTCATCGCGGGCACCCGGCGTCACTGGTCGATCTCGTGGCTGCGGGCGAACAGCTATCCCGACATGCTCTTCGTGGCGCAGGTCGCGCATCTGGACGACGAGGCGGCGTTCCGTCTGGCCGATCTGGAGAACCGGGCGCGCGCCGATGTGTCGGACCTGGAGCGGGCGCGCAATTACCTGTCGGCGCTGAGCACTCATTATGGCAATCACCAGACGCGGATGGCCGAGCGGTTGAAGCTGTCCAAGGGCTGGCTGTCCAAGATGCTCAAGGTCGCCGCGCTGCCCGATGTCGTGATCGCCGCCTTCGCCTCGCCCTATGAGGTGCAGTTGAAGCCGGGCTATGCGCTGGCCCAGGCGATGCAGGACCCGAGCGAGGCGAGCGCGATCACCGGCGTCGCGGCGGTCATCGCGCGGGAACAGGCGGCGCTCAAGGAAGACGGCAAGCCCGCCATTCCGGCTGCCGATGTGCTGCGGCGGTTGCTGAACGCGTCGAAGATGATGCGGGGCGAGGATGGGGGGCCGGAGCCCTATCGCTATCACAACCGCTATGGCCGCCCGGTGCTGTCGATCCAGTCGGTGAACCGGCAGGGGGTGACGGTTCGGCTCCATGCGGATGCGGCGGACACCGAGGGCTATGTCGAGGCGCTGCGCCGGATGCTCGCGCATCTGGAAGAGACGGGGCAGGGGATGAAGCGCTGAATGTTTCCCCAGGGAAACTTCGGTCGGGGAACGGCAGGGCAGAGGGCGAGCCAAGAGCAATCGACGATCAAGCAGACCGATCTTATTCCTTCCTTGTAAGGGGAGGTGGCGCGCATAGCGCGTCGGAGGGGTGTCCCCCTATCGAGAGTGCGACACCCCTCCGTCAGGCCTTCGGCCTGCCACCTCCCCTTCCAGGGGAGGAATGGGGGAACGTCGATCCGCCCTCGGTCGGTCGGAGCCCAGCGTATCCACACCCCCACGCACCATCCCGGCGAAGGCCGGGATCCAGTTTGGCGGGTGATCGTAAGCCCTCCCGTCGTTCGCGACTGGACCCCGGCCTCCGCCGGGGTGGTGATCGACGGGCGGGGAGGGGAGGGGGGTGCAACGGTCCGAACAGATGAAACCAACATGAAGGGCTGAATATCCTGCACATGTCCGACGATTCCCCACCCATTGATGAGTTTTCTGAATCACCGCGATTTTCCGCTTTTGTTCTGGCTCGAACCGATTCAGACAAAAGCCATGCCGATCGCGCGCGAACATCGCTGGCTCTATCCGATCGACTGGCGGGAATTGTCCGCGCTAATCCGGTTCGGCCGGGCCAAGGGGCGGTGCGAGCATTGCGGGCGACCGCATGGGCAGGACGTCGTGCATCTGGGCGACGGGATATGGTGGGACGAACAGGCCGCACGCTGGCGGGACGAACGGGGCAGGCGGGTGAGGGCGCTTCGCAGCCCCGCCGACATGATCCGCGCGCAGCCGGGGCTGGCGGGGATCGCGCCGCCCTTGCCGTTCCGCAGGACCCGCGTGATCCTGGCCAGCGCGCATCTCAACCACGATCCCGGCGACAACCGGCCGCGCAACCTGGCCGCGCTGTGCCAGGGATGCCATATGCGCCACGACGCGCGCGAGCATCGCCGTCGCCGCCTGCGCAATCATTTCCGGGCCAGCGCGCTGGGCGATCTCTTCGCCTGACCGGCCTCGACCGCCACCGATGCGGCGCGCTCAAAATTTCTCCCGCCAGCACAAGGGGATGACCGGATATGCTCGGCATCATGACAACCGCGCCGATCGATGCGCGAATTCATACTCGAAAGCACGAATCGCTTGCCGCTTCGACCCTCATTTCCGGGGGCTGTCCGGCATGCCCTCCCCAAAGTTCGTGCTTTCGAGTATGAATTCCTCCATGACACGAACGCCATCCGTCGCCCCCAAGAAGGACGCGGTTTCCCCCCGCGCCGCCACCCGTACGCAGGGCGACCTGTTCCACCTGGACAGCCCGCTGACCAGCGAGATCCGCGGCGAGCGATCGCTGATGGCGTTTCCCTTCTTCGCGCTCAGCAAGACCGCCTGGATGAAGGCGCTGACCTATCACCACGCCAATGTCTCGATCGAGGTCCGCCCCTCGGCCAAGGGGGTGGCGACCATCTATGACAAGGAGATCGTCCTCTACATCGCCAGCCTGATGGCCGGGAAGATCGAGCGGGGCGAGGAGGTGGAGCAGGACTTCGTCTTCACCGCGCACGACCTGTTCTCGGTGACCGGGGCCAACCATTCGGCACGCTCCTACCAGCGGCTGTCCGAGGCGCTGGAGCGGCTGCAAGGTACGCAGATCAAGACGAATATCGAGGCCGGCGGGGAAGGGGAGGAGGGCTTCTTCTCCTGGCTGTCCGAGGCGCGGCTGCACTATACCAAGACGCGCACCGGCGAGCGGCGCCTGAAGGCGGTGAAGGTGCGGCTGTGCGACTGGCTCCACCGCGCCATCCTGCGCGACCAGCAGGTGCTGGCCTATGCCTCCGCCTATTTCCAGCTCGGCCCCGTCGAGCGGCGCATCTACGAGGTCGCGCGCGCAGGGGCGGAGAACGGGCGGCTGGAGATCGACCTGGCCGCCTTCCGGCTCCAGATCGGCTATCAGAACCCGCTCGCCAATTTCCGTGCCGCGATGAAGGCGATCGCGCAGGCCGATGCCATCCCCGACTATTCGGTCGCCCTGGTCGAGGATACCGAGAGCGAGGAACCGGCCGAGGGCAGGGGGCGGGGACGGCGTGCCCCCTCCGCCCGGGTGATCGTCACCGAGCGTCCGGCAGCGCTTCCCGAGGCGGTGGGCGAGGCCGCGAATCGCCCCCAGGGGTGATTCGGGGATGATTCGCCGAGTCGGTGCGAATTCATACTCGATAGCACGAATAGAGCGGCTGAATTCATATCCGATAGCACGAATTCTTCGCCGAATTCATACTCGATAGCACGAATGCTGCGCCCGATTTCGATGATCCAATCCGTGTTTTTTCGATTTCCTACTCGAAAGCACGAATGGCCAGCGCTTCCTTTGTTGGAGAATTACTGCGAGATTGATCCATATCGCAGGTCGAGATCTGCGATGGCAGGATTTGGAAGCAAATGGGAACGGTCGTGACCACATAAAGGAAAGCCCGGCACGAAGGCCGGGCATCCCAGGTTTGAGGGAGCGACGTCGCCAAACGTCGATCCGAGGTGTCACTAGCCTCCTCCTGATACGCCTGTCGCTCCTGCGGTTCAAGGATGCGCGCTTCGCGCCACGCCCCTTTTTTGACTTTTTTTGGTCCCGGCCCCGAAAAAGGGGGAAGGAAGATGACGGCGTTCACCTTTGGTGAGGCGACGATGAGGGCGCTCGCCCAGGCGGCGGACGGTCGCGGGCGGGGGAGATCGTCCGCCAAGCCCCACCGCACCGGCGCCCCCGTGCGCCGCGACAGCATCGAGGCGGGGACGTTCGAGGACATGTTCTTCGCCACGCCGGCCAAGGGCGAGTGCGACCGCCTGATCCGCATGGCGCGCACCGCGCTCGATGCCGGGCGGCGGGTCAGGCGCGAGGCGCGGGGGCAGGGGCGGGTGCTGACCGGCCCCGAACGGCTGCTCGCCAGCCTGACCGCAGGCGCGGTGCGGGTCTATGAGGAATTGTGCACGCTCGCCCGGCTGAACGGGGGCAAGGTCTATCCCAGCTACGACCGGCTGGCGTCGGCCACCGCGCTCGGCCGGGCGACCGTGGCCCGCGCGCTCCACATCCTGGAGGAAGCCGGTTTCCTGGTCCGCCAGCGCCGTTTCCGCCGGGTTGAGGGGGAGGGGCCCGGCCCGCGCTGGGAACAGACGTCCAACGCCTATCGCCCGACCGTGCCCAAGCGGCTGCTGTCCCTGCTCCCCCGCTGGCTCCGCCCCGCGCCTGTGCCCGAGGACGCGCTCCAGCATATCGCCGACCAGGCCGAGGAGCAGGAACGGATGAAGGCGCAGCTCTCCTGCCGCGAACTGGCGCAACTGACGACCGGCGGAGCACTGGGCCGCGTGCTGGCCCGCCTCGGCGCGACGCTCGACGCGGTGCTGCCTTCACGTGAGTCTCATGTTAATCCTGAACCCCTACCAGATTCATTCATTAAGAGGCATAATGCCTCGACCTCGACGGTCGAGACGCTTCAATGAACCCAACCGGAAACCGTCCAGCCCAGCCGCCCATACAGGAGACGCCGGCTACGCCGTCGCAATGCTCCCTAAGAGGGAGCAGGCGGGTCCGTCAGCCCGTTTTTTCGACGAGTTCATTTGTTGAAATGAAGCAGGTAGCGCAGGCAACCTTGTTGGTGATGGCGCTCCCCAGACCGGGGCTGGAGTCCGGACTTCATGCATGATGAGTTCGTCACCTGTCGATATCTCCACGTGCTGGAGGGACGTGCGCGAGTTGACTGATCTTATCGCCAAGCATGGTGGGCCCTGACGTGACCCCCGTTTCTTCATCCAACTGGAAGTAGAGACCGTCTCCTTAAAGGGACGGACGGAATGAAGCGGAAGCAGTTTTCGGAAGAGCAGATC
>NZ_JAXCMJ010000076.1:0-6446 GCF_038084995.1 Sphingomonas sp. 2378 | reverse complement strand
CGAAAACCAAAAGAAATCCGTCATTCCACCACCTCCTCGCAGAGCCAGTGAATCACCATCATGCAGGAAACGGAAGACGGTTATTGGGTCCGGACCCTAATTGGTTCGCCGCAGACCGCGCACCACACGTGCAATCGCGCCTACGGCTGTTCGTCGCTTGACACCCCCCGTTACACTGCCGATACGTTTACACTTGTAGTCGAAGCTGTCCTGCAAAGGCTGGTGAGAATGACGGGGCTTTCTGTCGGAGATAGCAGGATGGCGAAGATTGATACGACAACAATGAAAACGATGATTTCGGCCGGCATTCTACCGCTACCGTGGTTCATAATCTGGGTGACGATCGGCGGAATGTTCATGCCGGGGTATAGCTGGATATCGCAGCACGCCAGCGAGATGACGCTCGTTCCCGGAACGGCAAACGTATTGCTCAAGATCGGCGCATTTGGAACAGGAGTGTTTTTTATCCTGTTCGCCGTTGGCCTCTGGCGTTATTCGGACCGAAAAATTTCTTGGGGGTCAATCTGCTGGATTGTCTTTGGATTTTCCATGTTGTCGAACGGCATCTGGAATATGGGAGATCCGAAGCACGGGTTCTACGCGATTGGGATTATCAATATTGTCACGCCGGCTCTTTCACTGGCGGAGAATAGGAAGCTCGCCGATGATCGAATTGTGTATTTCACAACCATCGCCGTGAGATTCTCAGGTATTCTGTATCTTTGGCTGAATGTAACGGGTAACGATCCGGAAGGGTATCGCGGCATATCGCAGCGGCTGTTTTCTTCGATTAACTCCCTTTGGCCTATGGTTGTGGCGTGGAGAGTAATCGCAAATGATCGTATGCAGATGCGGGGATAAAAATCGGCGCGCGTAGGTTGGCGACGATCTGCCATCATATTCCCGATTGGGAACGCCCCGCGAGACGGCCGGGCCATTCCCATTGGGATGGTGCTTTGAGAAAGTGAGGGACGCTTACCCCACCGGCAGCAAGAAGCGCGCTTTGGGCAGGGATGATGCCCCCTCACGGCGATAGAACCGGATCGCGTCCTCGTTCCAGTCGGGTGTCTGCCATTGGATTTCTGCCAACTGGCGTTCTGCCGCATGCGCGCGCACCGCTGCCAACAGCCTCGCGCCAACGCCAAGGCCCCGGCAGCAATCCCGCACGAACAGGCAGTCGAGGTGGAGGAATGGCTGTCCGGTCCATGTCGAAAAGTCCACCGTCGCGGATGCGTATCCGACCATCTCGCCGTCCTGGATGGCAACCCAGGCCGCCAGCACGGCCGGCGAACCGTCCAGAGCCGAACGCAGGGCCGGTTCGCTGACGCTGGCCCGCCCATGTTCATATTCCGCATGGCTGCGGATCAGGGGAAGCATCGCCTCCGCATCCGCTCCGGTGGCGGGCCGGATGCAGAGGCCGTCGTTTCCCGCGTCGGTCATGATGGAGGGATCAGGCACCCGGGTGACCGCTTTCCAGCGGGAAGCCCTCGTCGATCCATCCAGTCACGCCTCCGGTCATGATCTTCACCGGCCTGGCCAGCTTTGCCAGACGTAGCGCTCCCCGCGCCGCGCCGTTGCAATGTGGACCTGCGCAGTAGGTGACGAACAACGTGTCGGTCGGCCATGCCGCCATCTTGGACGCGATGATCTTGCCATGCGGCAGATTGATCGCGCCCGGCACATGACCTTTGGCGAACATGTCCGGGCCGCGTACGTCGAGCAGCACGAAGCCGGGGTCAGGGCGCGACAGCGCATCATGCACGTCCCAACAATCCGTCTCGAAACGGAAGCTGTCGGCGAAGTGCGCCTCGGCCTCCGGGGCCGGAGCTGCGGGTATGTCGATGACGGCGTTGGTCATGAAGCGTCTCCTATTGATGACGCCTTGTGCCTGTTCGCCGCGCACCCTCGCCAGTGGCTGAATTGCCGTTTATCGTAAGAATCATGCCAAAGGTTCCCCCCACGCCCAATCGCCTCGTCGCCGCGCTCGCCTATGACGGGCTTTGCGCGTTCGAGTTCGGCATCACCGCCGAGGTCTTCGGCCTCTCGCGCCCGGAGATGGGGGCCGACTGGTACAGGTTCGCCGCCTGCACCGAACGGCCGGGTCGACTGGCAACGAACGCGGGTCTGGCGGTCGAGGTCGACGAGGGCCTCGATGTGCTGGCCGAGGCGGGGACGATCGTGATCCCTGGCTGGCGATCGGAGGGAGAGGTTCCGTCCGACGCCCTCCGCGACGCGCTGCTCGCCGCCCACGCGCGTGGCGCGCGCCTGGTTTCGATCTGCTCGGGTGCCTTCCTGCTGGCGGCGACAGGGCTTCTGGATGGTCGTCGCGCCACGACGCATTGGCGCTATGCCGAACGTCTCCAAACGGCCTTTCCGGCCGTCCTGGTGGATGCCGATACGCTCTACGCCGGCGACGATCGCGTCTTCACCTCGGCCGGTTCGGCGGCCGGGATCGACCTGCTGCTCCATCTGGTGCGCCTCGATTTCGGTCCAGACGCAGCGAACAGCGTGGCGCGACGCCTGGTGGTCGCCGCGCATCGCAGCGGTGGGCAGGCGCAGTTCATCGAACGCCCGGTCCTCGCGCGGTCGGACAGTGCGCTCGGGTCGTTGCTGGACCGGCTTCGCGGCGATCTGGCAAAGCCGTGGACGGTGGAACGGATGGCACGCACAGCGGCCATGAGCCAGCGCACATTGGCGCGGCGCTTCCGGGAAGAGACGGGAGAAAGCCCGTTGGCGTGGCTGACCGCGCAGCGACTTGCCCTGGCGCGCGATCTTCTCGAGACGACGAACCTGTCGATGGAACACATCGCCGACAGGGCCGGCATGGGAACCGCCACCAATCTGCGGCTGCACTTCACGTCGAACGTCGGCATCCCGCCAAACCTCTATCGCAAGCAATTTCGTCGCGCCGACGCCTGATGCTGAAAGGCCACAACGCCGTCGACAACTTTTCGGTTGGAGATGGCCCGTGAGACGGCCGGGGCGTTCTCGAACTGGATCGAGAAACGGGAATGCCGAACGCTTCCCGAAACGCATCACTATTGCAGTGTGAGGCAGCGAAGCCTTCAAGCCGATGTGTCACAACCGTTCGTGGCTGTTGAGAATCCCGTTGGGCGCTGCCCCGCACCCATTGGGTTGGAACGCTGAGGATAATTTCGGTATCTGGGCTGTGGCGTGTGCATGATCGAGGGCGCTACTTCGTGTCAGCGACTAAGACCGGTCGTGGTGTAAGCCGCATTATTGGAAGAACGCGGCCCGGGTCGGGAGCATTGCCGCACCGATTGCGGCGGCATCGCTGCCGATCGTTGACGGTATCAGGCGCGGCACGGGCCGATGGTGGCCTCGCCGTGCGGGGTTGGTGACGAGGATCCTCTCGATCATGCGTTCGGCAAGGGCCGGGGGAAGCCGGCCGCCCAGCACGATCATCGCCGGATCGAGCGCGGCGAAGATGGCGGAGACGACGAGGTTCAGCGACGGCGTGCAGCGAATGAGCCACGCTTCCACTGCAGGCGCGCTAAGATCGACATCGCGCAGCATCGTCCGCAGCCCGTCGAAGGCTATGCCGTGCTCGGCGAGGTGCCGACGCAGGTTCTCCAGGTTCGGTTGGTACCACCCCTCGGGCAGGACTGATCCGAACTCGCCGGCATTGCCGCTCGCCCCGCGCAGCGGTGCGCCGCGCGCCACGACCCCGCCTCCGAAACCCGCGGCAAAATACAGGTAGGCGAAGTCCGGGCAGGCGCGCCCCGCCCCCAGCATCGCCTCGCCGACGGCGGCGACGTTGCCGTCATTGTCGACCCAGACAGGGCCGCCCAGCGCGTCGGCCAGCAAGGTGTCGAGCGGGCGCAACGCCCAGGAGTCGAGCGCGGCAGGCGGGTTGAGCCGCGCACCGTCGCCGATGAAATAGCCGGTGACGCCGACCCCGGTTCCCAGGCGACGGGTGGGGTCGAGCCCAGCCTCCGCGACTGCGCCGTCGATCATGGCCGCGATCTGGCGTGCGCCCGCATTGAAATCGTCGCAATCGAGCGGGGCGGATACATGTGCGCGGACGGTTCCGGCAAGGTCCACCAGGGCCAGCGTGATCGCATCCGTCATGACCGAGACGCCCGCCGAAAAGGCCGCCTCGGGGTTCAGACGCAGCGGCGCGCCCGGCTTCCCCCTGCCCGCGATCTCCGGCGCACCCTCTATCACCAGACCGCGTTCAATCAGCGGTTCGATCAGCCGGCCGACCGAATGCGGCGCCAGCCCGGTGACCCGCGCGAGTTCGGCCCGCGAAGCCGCCCCCCGCCGCGACAGGAGCGAAAGCACCACCCGCTCGTTGGCGGTCACCGTCCGCTGACCATCGGCACGCAGGAAGCGGGAGGGAAACGTACCGGCGTGACGATCGATCATTCGCCGTTTGCGCCGTTCGCGAGCGCACTTGTCAAGCGTGACGGCATCAGCAGCCACGCCGCGACCAGGCACCCGGCAGCCGCGCCGCCGACGAGGATCGTCAGCGCGGCCGGCGTGAAGCTGCTCTGCCCGCCCAGCACCGCAGTCATCCACAGTCCCGCACCGCCCAGCGCCAGTTTGCTCGCCATCGTGTAGCGGGCGTAGCCGCCCGCTCCCGTCACCAGTCGCGGCAGCAAGGCCCATCCGACCAGGTTCGTCGCACCCAGCATCACGCCGAGCAGAAAGGGCAGCGTCGCGCCCCCGATGGCCACCAGCGGACCAACCAACGCCGCTGCCGCGTACAGCCCCGCGAGCAGCCGCAGCCCCCGCCGCGCGTCCTGCATCCCGAACGGCAGCAGCGCGGTGACCGTCCGGCCGGCGGTCAGCAGGATCAGGATCGTACCGGCACTCGGGTTGTCGCGCGTCGGGGGCAGGTGCATCACGCCCTTGCCGATCGCCGCCAGCGCGACCATGCCGGCGACGCTGCCGGCGAGGAACCGCCACGGCAGGTTGGGCGACGCGGCCGCCTCCATCCGTCGTGGTGTTCCCGACAGACGAGTCAGCAGCGGCAGCAAGGCCGCGCCGCCCAGCAACGCGGCGAGCGCCAGACCGCCTAGCAACCACGGGATCGTCGCGCGATTATTCAGCCAGTGCAGTCCCGCACCGACGATTATCGCTGCCGCGCCGGTGCCGAGCGTCCGTCCCCGTGACAGGCGAGTCGCGGCCGGCAGGTCGGCGGCGAGACGCGACAGCAGCGCATTGTGCGGGACGTCATATGCTGCGTAGCCGAGCCGGAAGGCCAGCGTCGCCGCCAGCAGCGCGGTCCATCCGAACGGCGCGGCCACGATAGTCAGGGGAAAGGCGAGCGCCGCGAGCAGCAATCCGCCGGCGGCGAGGCGGGGCGTGCCGCCGGGACGCCGGTCCAGCCGCACTCCGACCATCAGGTCCGCGCCTGCACTGGCAACCAGGCCGATCAGGAACAGCCACCCGGCAAGCGCGGGATCGACACCGTAGAGGCTGACCAGCGCATAGATGGTGACGAGGTCGCCGGCGGTCCACAACAGGCTCTTGGCTACGTGTGCCGCATAATAGGCGCCGTGCGCCGCCCGCGGGCTCATCGTCTCCACCGCACCTTGTAGAGGTGAATGCCGTCGAGCGGGATGCGACAGCGGTCACGGCCATCGGCCGTCATCACCGTGAAACCGCTGGCCCACCAGCTCTGCTCGGCCTGGACCCAGGCGATCCGGTCCCCTGCCGCGCTCACCGACTTCACTCGCAACGCTGGATTGAGCGGCGCATAAGGCGTGAAACTGCCGTCATCGGGATCGAACCGCCATGCGCCGTCATCGGTGGTCACATAATAGCGGCCCTCGCCGCCCGGCGACAGGTCATGCCCGTCGCGCCGCCCCGGCAGCGTCCAGCGCGCGGTTTCGCTCAGCCGCGCGGAGACCCCGCGCCCGGTAAGACGGAACGCCTGCACCAGATCGTGCGACAGCGCGAACAGTCGCTGTCGCTGGGCGTCCCACACTGCGCCATGCCCCGAGGGGAGCGGCAGCGTCTGGATCACCTGCTCGCTGCGTCGCCGGTCATATAGCTCCAGGCGATCGCCATCGGGGGCGATCGACAGCGCGATCGCGATGCGTTCGCCCGGCAGCAGGTCCGCCTAATGCGCCATCGGCACTCGCGCGCGGAAGGTCACGCGCCCGGTCGCGCGATCGATCAGCACCGCGCCGCCGGTCGAGGCCGTGACGAGGATCGCGCGCTCGCCATCCACGGGCTTGCATTCGTCGATATGGGCCAGCAGCCGCTCGCGATAGTCGGCCGGCAGATCCGGCGCCTCGCGCGCTGTCCAGCGCCATGTCTCCGCCGCGCCGCCCGCGCCGATACGCAATTCGCGCACCTGATCGTCGCCGCAGGCATACGGTCGGAAGACGATCACGACCGATACCGGTAAGTTGGCGATCGACGTACCGCGCGACCGGCAAGCCAGCTTCGACCCGCAGCTGATCGCCAAATAC
>NZ_JAXCMJ010000075.1:0-8322 GCF_038084995.1 Sphingomonas sp. 2378 | reverse complement strand
CTATGGGGTTTTGGGGTTTTGCGCTGGTGCGAGGCGCGCGTGATGGTTGCCGGGACGCGCGATGGCGGGAGGCAGGACAGCCTTCAGGGTGTGTATTCGGCTCTGATGCTGCCTGGCGCCGGGGCCTGCGATGGCAGTCCGCACGGCAGGTGATATCAGCGGCGCGAGCGGCGTCCTTGCCGGAAGCGCAAGGTTTGCACGGCGAGATGTGTTCGAGCCATGCCGGGTCATGGCTGGGTGGTCCCGGTCGGGTTGGTGCGCTGCGGCGGCGCGCGGGGCTGTCGCCAGCGCGCGAAGGTTTCGATGACGACCATGTGCCCGCCGCAGCACGGGCATGGTGGGCGAACGTCATCGGGTTCAACCGGTACGGCCTCGGTCACGGGCGGCACAATCCCGAGCAGTTCGCGGGCGCGTTCGAGATGCGCCTTGCGGGTGGCACCGGCGAGCAGGCCATAGTGGCGGATGCGGTGGAAGCCCTTGGGCAGGACGTGGAGCAGAAAGCGGCGGATGAACTCGTCGGGGCTGAGCGTCATGACCTGCTGGCGGTCGCCGCCGCCCCGGCGGTAATCCTTGTAGCGGAAGGTGACACCGGTCCCGTCGAAGCGCAGGAGCCGGCTGTTCGAGATCGCGACGCGGTGGGTGTAGCGCGACAGATAGGCGAGCACCGTCTCCGGCCCGGCGAACGGTGGCTTGGCATAGACGACCCAGCGCTTCTTCCGGACCGGTGCCAGGTGCCGCAGGAAGGCGCGCCGGTCGGCGAGGTGCGCGAGGCTGCCGTGGAAGCCGAGCCGCCCGGCCTCGTACAGCGCCATCAGTCGGGTCAGGAACAGGCGGCGGAACAGTTTGCCGAGGACGCGCACCGGCAGCAGGAACGCCGGGCGTGACGAGATCCAGCGGCTGCCGTCCGGCGACAGCCCGCCACCTGGCACGATCATATGGATGTGCGGATGGTGGGTCATCGCCGAGCCCCATGTGTGAAGGACCGCGGTGATGCCGATACGCGCGCCGAGATGCTTCGGTTCGGCGGCGATGGTCGTCATCGTCTCGGACGCCGCCTGGAACAGCAACCCATAGACCGCCGCCTTGTTCTGCCACGCGATGTCGGCGACCTCGGCCGGCAGCGTGAAGACGACGTGGAAATAGCCGACCGGCAGCAGGTCGGCCTCGCGCTCGGCCAGCCACGTCCGTGCCGCCGCGCCCTGGCAGCGCGGGCAGTGCCGGTTGCGACAGCTGTTATAGGCGACCCGCCAGTGCCCGCAGTCGGTGCAGGCCTCGATATGTCCGCCCATGATGGCGGTCCGGCAATGTTCGATGGCCGACATGACCTTGAGCTGGTCGAGGCTCAGATGCCCGGCGCGGGCAATCCGGTACGCGGGACCGGCAGCGCGGAAGATGTCGGCGACCTCGATGGAGGCGCGCACGCGGGCGTCACCCGGCGGGCGTCCTGCCCTCCATGAGTGCCATAAGCTGATCGAGCGGGCCGGTGACGGCGCGGATCGTGCGCGTCGCGACCTTGGTGTAGAGCGCAGTCGTCTCCAGCTTGCTGTGCCCGGACAGCACGGTGGAGTTGCCGCGTCGAGATCGGGTCGGTGTAGCTGCGGCCCGGGAACAGCCAGCCGTGCGGCAGCAGGACGCTGCGCCGCTTGCCCTATCGCATGCTGCGCGAGCAGATATCGTGGGTGCGTCCGACCCTACTGACGCTTCTGACGGCAGCGCTGCTGATTAGCATTCTCTGCACCGCGTTTCTGGCGAAGCACGCTTTTGCGGATCGACCGGGTGATGGCATCTGGGACGCGTTATCCGATGCGCAGAGGCGTCAGCTACCGGACTTCATAGCCTCGGGCTCGCTGGCCGATGTCATGTCCTGCAGAGTGACCGGCATGAAGATCGTCAACGATCGGTGTGTGCCGCAGCGCCTGTCCGCCGATGATGTTGCCGGCTGGCAATTGCCGCCGGAAGTCGCTGCGCGTGCCGCGCATCGATGGAGCGCTGAGCGACCTTAAGGTCGGCAAGCCATGTTGGGCCTCGTAGGATTTGGTGGTTGGTGAGCCGAAAATATTCGGATCAGGCAGGGGCAACGAACTTCCCGACGTAGCAGAAGGCTATCAAATGCGATTGACTCGCAATATCCTCGTTGACTAGAGGCCCTTCGAACTTTTCGAGGAAGCGTCGCCGGGGAGGCGGCGACCAAGGGGCGGGAGACCTATGAAGATTTGTTGGGGTGTGGGATTGCTGCTGTCATCGGCGGCGTGGCCGGTCGCAGCGCAAGAGAATAAGGGTGACGTGCTTCGCGACAGCGAGATCGTCGTGACGGCCACCGGACAGACCGAGGCGACGTCGGGGACGAAGACCGCCACCCGGCTGATCGATGTGCCGCAATCCATCTCGGTCATCACGCGCGAGGAACTTGACGTCCGTGCGGTCCATAGCGTGACCGAGGCGCTCGCCTATACCGCCGGGGTGCAGGCGGAGCAGGACGGCATCGACAGCCGGGCCGACAGCTTTTCGGTGCGCGGCTTCTCGGCTGGCAGCTTCAGCGACAATCTGTTCTTGGACGGCATCCGTCTGCCCGCGGGCGGACAGTGGACGCGCACCGCCTTCGATCCTTTCGCGCTCCAGCAGATCGAGGTGCTGAAAGGCCCCTCGGCGGTGCTGTTCGGGCAGGTGGCGCCGGGCGGCATCGTCAATCTGGTGACGAAGCGGCCGACCGCGACCCCTCGTGGTGAGATCATGCTGCAGGGGGCCGGGTTCACCGGCCTCGGCAAATGGCAGTATCAGGGCGCGGCGGACGTGTCGGGTCCGCTGACCGCCGACGGCACGGTCCGCGCGCGGCTCGTCGGGCTGGCACGTTATGGCGATGCCCAGATCGATGATATCAAGACGGGCCGCTATTATATCGCGCCTAGCCTGAGCTGGGTGCCAGATGCCGCGACCAGCATCACGCTGATGGCCCAGTATCAGCGCGACGAGGGGGGATCGACCTTCCAGTTCCTGCCTGATGTCGGATCGCGGCAGCCGGGGGCAGGGGGGCGCCATATCCGCCTCGACGCCTTTCTGGGCGAGCCGCAGTTCAACACCTATGACCGCAACGAGTATCTGTTGGGGTACGAACTGCGTCACGCCTTCTCCGACCGATTCGAGCTTCGGCAGAATGGCCGCTACACCCGTGTCGAGACGCTGTTCCAGGGCACCGTGCTGCGCGGCGGCACGCTGGCCAACGGACAGACGATCAATCGTCGCGCGGTGCAGGGCGTCGGCCATTCGGACGGCTATGGCCTGGATACCAAGATCGAAGGCCGCATCGACAGCGGTCCGCTGGAGCACCGGGTCCTGCTGGGCGTCGATATGCTCGACACCGAATGGCGTCACCTGCGCGACCTGTCGACGAACGTCCCGCCGATGCCCGACATCTTCAATCCCGTATCGCAGGGCTTGGGCCGGGTCCTCCAGACGCTCAGTCCGCAGGTCTATATGAATGCGCGGCTGGAGCAGGTCGGTGCCTATGGCCAGGATCAGGTCACGCTAGGGCAACTTCATGTCACCATGGGCGCGCGCTACGACTGGGCGAAGAACCACCAAGTGAACGAACTGGCGACCGGCGCCACCAACCCGGTGACGCTGACCAAGGCCGACAAGCTGACGTGGCGGGCGGGCGCAACCTGGGTCTCGCCGAGCGGCGTGGCGCCCTATGCCAGCTATTCCACCTCGTTCCAGCCGACGACCGGCCAGTATTTCGACGGCACGCCCTTTCAGCCGACGACTGGCGAGCAATATGAGGCTGGCGTCAAATATCAGCCCCGTGGCAGCAACGCGCTGCTCACCGCGGCGCTGTACCAACTGACCCAGAATAATCTCGCCAGCCCCGACCCGGACCCGAATCATGTCTGCGGCGGCACGACATGCCAGGTCCAGACCGGGCAGGGGCGCATCCGCGGCGTCGAGCTGGAAGGCAAGGCGACGCTGGTCGGCGGGCTGAGCCTGATCGCGACCGGCACCTATATGGATAGCGAGATCACGCGGGGCGAGCGCGGGCAGCAGGGCAACCGGCTGGCGCAGGTGCCCGAGTGGATGGGGTCGCTGTTCGCCGATTATCGCTTCGCCGAGGACGGGCCGCTGGGTGGCGTCGGACTGGGCGGCGGCGTGCGCTATGTCGGTGTGTCCTATGGTGACACGGCCAATGCCTATCGCGTGCCCGGCTATACCCTGTATGATCTGTTCCTGCGCAAGGCCTTTGCCAGCGGCATCATCCTGTCGGTTAATGCGCGCAACCTGACCAACCATCGCTATGTCGCTTTGTGCTCGTCGCCGGCGTCCTGCTATTATGGGTCGGGACGCACACTGAACCTGCGGCTGCAATATCGGTGGTGAGCATGATCCCGGCCATCATGCTCGCGCTGGCGGCACCCGGCACTCCGATCGCCGCCAGGTCACCGGCGGAGACGCCCTATACGCTGCCGCGCAGCGCCGAGCAGGTTGTCCAGGCCGAAGGCGGCGAGACGTATCGCATCCTGATCGCCTGGCCGGAGGCGCCGCCGCCGCCTGCCGGTTATCCGGTGCTCTATGTGCTGGACGGCGAGGACAATTTCGCGATCGCGGCGCTGACCGCGCGCCGGCTGGCGCAGGCGGGCGGACGAACCGGGGTTGTGGATGGCATCGTGGTCGGGATCGCAGCCGGGCCGCTGGAGCGGCGCGTCCGCGACTATACGCCCGCCACGCCGGGCTGGATGATCCCCGCGACCATGCCCGCCAGCGGGCTGAAGACCGGCGGGGCCGAGGCGTTTCTCGACCTGATAGAGCGGCAGGTGCAGCCGCTCGTTCGCCAGCGTTGGCGGGTCGATCGGTCTCGGGAGACGTTGCTCGGCCATAGTTTCGGTGGTCTGCTGGCGCTGCATGCTGCGCTGACCCGCCCGGCGATGTTCGATCGCGTCGTCGCGGTCAGCCCGTCGCTGTGGTTCGGCGACGGCCTGATCACGCGCGAGGCCGCCGCGGTGAAGGACGCGCCTCCCATCCTGATCGCCGAAGGCGATAGCGCGGCGGCATCTCCGGCCACACTGGTCGGATCGCTCGATGGTGACGCGAAGGCCGGCCGGGCGCGCTTCCTGCCGCTGCCGGGCCAGTCGCATGGGACGACGATGCTGGCGGCGATGGCTCCGGCGATCCGCTTTGCCTTTGCAGAGCCGGGCCGATGATCACGGTCTGGTGTGCGGTGGTGGCGATGATCGGCGGGGCCTTGTGCCTCTATGCCAGTACGCGGCATCAGGCATTGATACGCTCGGGCGTCGCGGCACGACCCTGTCGCATCGTTGGGACGCTGCTCCTGTCGATCGCATTGGCCCTGCTGCTGACGGTACAGGGACCGGCGACCGCCGTCTTTACCTGGGCCACCGGCACGATGCTGGTGTGGAGCGTGGTTCCGGTCGCCATCGGCTGGTGGCGGTTCCGGCGGGGAGCGGCGCGATGAGCCGCCCGCTTCTTACCAGTCGCGACTGGTTCGGCAAGGCCTCCGCCGCCACCATCCTGGGATTTACCCTGAGCTTGGCGCTGACCTGCACCTTTGCGGCCCTGTTCTCGACCGATGCGGACGCTTTCGGTGCACAGCGACAGTTCGCCATGTGGCTGGTGTCGCCGATCTGGTGCGCGATCCTCGGCCTCTGCTTCCTGTTCCGCAGCAGCGCGCGCGCCTGGGGCTGGCTTGCGCTCGCCAATCTGGTCGCCTGGCCGCTCTATGTCGCCGCGCGCCTTCTTCTCGGGTGATCGTCGATGCGCACCGATATCGTAAAGACCTATAAGGACATTCATAGCTGGGTCGGGATCGTCGCGGGACTGGCGCTGTTCATCGCCTTCTACGCCGGGGCGATCACGATGTTCGCGGAGCCGCTGAACCGCTGGGCCTCCGCGCCGACCGGCATTGCCGCGCCGCCGCCGCTGGATCGCACGCCCGAGTTGATCGACAAGGTGCTGCGCGCCCGGCCCGATGCGCGCGCGGCCTATACCGTCCATCTCGACACCGGCCCGAATCAGCCCGCGCGGCTGAGCTGGACCACCGGCAACCGCCGGGCGCCCGGCCCGACCTTCCTGGCTGCACTGGCGCCCGACGGGGCGTTGCAGGTGGTGCGGCAGGACGCCTCGCCGGTTTCGGAACTGGTCGACGTGCTTCACCAGAAGGTCGGCCTGCCGCTCGATCGCGAGGTCGCGATGCCGATCATGGGGGTGATCTCGCTGCTCTATGCCGTCGCCATCATTTCCGGCGTCATCTGCCTGCTGCCCAGTTTGACGAAGGATCTGTTCGCGCTGCGCTTCGGCAAGAATGTGAAACGGATGTGGCTCGACCTGCACAATCTGCTCGGGTTGTTCAGCCTGCCGTTCCACATCGTCATGGCGATCACCGCCGTCATTTTCGCCTTCCATGACAAGATTTACGACGTGCAGGGCGCGGTGCAGCAGGCCGGCGCGGCGGCTGTCGCGCGGCGTGCGCCACCGCCGCCCGGTCCGCCACGGCCGCCCGCCTATGACGCGGTGCGCGACACGCTGTCGCCTGCCGAACTGGAGCGGCGCATCACGGCGCAGGCCCCTGGCTTTACGCTGCGATCGATCACCTATCGCTACGATACCCGGCAGGGCGCGCATGGTGATATTGCCGGGGTCGACCCGCGCTACGGAATGCGCGCGCCGACCTATGGCATGGCGGAGATCGATACCCGCACCGGCGCGATCACCGAGGCGGATTATATGCCGGGGCGGCAGGGGCGGTGGTTCGCGGCGGTCACGTCTTTCTTCACACTGCATTTCGGCAGTTTCGGCGGCGCCCCCGTGCGTTGGTCCTACTTCTTGCTTGGGTTAGCTGGGGCGTTCCTGTTCTACTCGGGCAATCTGCTGTGGATCGAGAGCCGCCGCCGCAAGGAACGCAAGGCGGGCATGGTGACGCAGACCCGTGCCACCCGTATCCTGGGGAGCCTGACGGTGGGTGTGCCGTTGGGGTGCGTCGCGGGCATCTCGCTGACGATAGCCGCCGCGAAGTGGCTACCTGCCGATCGGGGCGATCTCGCTGCATGGCATAGCCGCATCTACTATCTCGTATTCGTCGTCGGCGTCATCTGGGCGCTGGTGCGCGGTGCGGCGCGCAGCGGATCGGAACTGCTATGGGTAGCAGCCATAGCGACCGCCGCGATTCCGCTCTCCACGATCCTGTCCCCCATGCTGGCGCATGGCTGGAGCCATACCGGCGCAAGCCGACTGGTTGATTTGGTCGCGATCCTCGGCGCGGCGGGGTTCGCCGCGATGGCAAGCGCGGCCCGGCGGCGGGCCGTGGCCGGGCCGCGCGACAGCGTCTGGGCCGCCCCGACCATCGCCACCGCATAGGAGAATGGCATGAACCTCCTCGCCATACGGGCCGCCGGAATCGCCGGCATTCTCGGCGCGATCTGCTGGACGATCGGCGATATCCTGCTGGTCGGCGGGTCGGCGTCGCCCGAACAATATCCGCTGCTGCTGCGCGACTATGCCGATCGCATTCCGTTCAAGGCGCTGGCATGGATGCTGCCGTTCGACGAGCCGCGGCTGGCGGCGGGCGCGATGATCGCCAACCTGTCGATCCCGCTCTATCTCGCGGGAAGCTGGCATCTCTATCAGGGCGTGAAGCCGGCGGGTGGCGCCCTCCCATTCGCCGCGTTCGCGCTGCTCTTCTGCGCCAACGCCTGGTCGCCGCTCGGCCACGCGTCCTTCTACTACCCGGCGATGGTGTACAAGGCGATCCCGACGCTTCCCGACGCGGCGCATCCCTCGCTGCTGACGCTGGGCGCACAGTTCAGCCGGATGCAGGCGATGGCATGGTTTCTGGCGGTGATCCCGCTGGCGCTCGGCATGATGCTACTCTGCGCGACGATCCTTGCCCGCCCGACCCGCTATCCCCGCTGGTCGGCGGTCGTGCTTAATCCCGTCGCACCGCTGTTGCTCGCCGCGACCGGCGCTGCGTTGCCGCCACCCGTCGGGCTATGGTTCTTCGCCGCCGTCCTCAATGTCGGGTTCTTCATCGTCTATGCGCTGTCCACGATCCTACTTTGGAATGGCGGCAGGACCTTCGCCCGGTGAGCAGAGGAAATCGTTGGCGCTGGGAGCGCTATGGACAAGTCTGGAGAGAGAAAGAACGGTAGGCAATTGCCAATGGTGTGTGATGCCAGTAAGTGACGCCAGTGCGTGTAACCACTCGTCATTGGCGTTTTCGCGATGACGTGACCCCGGTCTTTCATCCAGCGGCAACCAGAGACCGACCGTGGTTTTCGCGCATAAGCGCAGGTGAAGCAACGGGCGGGGTTAACCCCGCCC
>NZ_JAXCMJ010000074.1:0-7405 GCF_038084995.1 Sphingomonas sp. 2378 | reverse complement strand
CTCCTGACCTCCTTCCGGACTCCAGAAGGAGACCACGACAGGTACGGACATCCACGGCTACGTCGAGCGCGGCAACACGCGGCTCACCGGACGCTTACGGCTGAAGGACTGGCGCCGCGTTGCTACCCGCTACGATCGGTGCCCGACCGTCTTCCTCTCCGCCATTGCCCTCGCTGCCACCGTCATCTTCTGGCTATGACCAATGAGTCCTGACCCTAATTGGAGGGCAGGGTGTCGCGGCGGATCTGCTGATTTTTTGATAGTTGGTGAATGGGAATGAGCTTACCTCGGTTCGGTATTCTGGCATCGGTGCCATTTGGACTTTGAGCTGCTTGGAATTCGAGAAGCAGTTGCGGTGATACGGTTCATCCGAACGCACGGTCAAAGGCCCTGAGCAAAATCACTACTGGATTTTATCAGTGTTCGGGTGGTCCGAGAACCATTCGCATGAGAGGATCAACAGCCAGCGGCCGATCGCTTCCGCGCCTCCCCTAAGTTGGGTCCAGTCATGGGCAAAATCATCACTGGAACCATGGATAAGTCTACTCCGCCCCGCGTCGTAGATTTGAGTAATCAGGGCCTTGGTCGTTCGGCCATCGTTCATCAGCGGATCGTCGGGTTTATGGCCCAAGCGAGCACCAATCAGGGCAATAATGCCTACAGCCTTTTTCCCGCCCGCCAATGCATCCATGCTGGCAGCGAACTTGGTGGTAGCGATCTGGTCCTGCGCTTCACGGCAGGCCTCGTGATACCACCAGATGCTGAGGAATAGCGCATTCATTACCGTCGGGCGTGTCACTGACCGGACCGGCTGTACATAGGCGAAAAGTGCCTCTCCAATTTGGTCAAACAGCCATTGATAGGACCGGATATTCTCAAGCAGTTCTGGTTCTGAATAGCGGCCAGAAGGCATCTCCGGGCGCTCGGAGTTCGATCCCACATTCGTGCCGTTGCCAAACAGCACGGTATGCCGACGATCCCGTCGCCGATCATAGAGCAGGTTCATCCAGCGAAGACCTTCGGATGGCTGATACCAAGACAGTGAGATCGCCGTCATGGCCAGCCGAGCGGCGAGCAAGCCTTTCTGCTGAACGTACTTTCCTGAAAGACCCTCGGTGGCAACACTGCATACGATCGGGCAATCGCCGATCGCGTCAGAAATAGACTCCTCCGCGCCAGAATCGAAGCTGCGTTTGCGCTTTTTGAGCGGTTTCCCGTTCCAGCGCGCCAGCAGGCGGCGTGCCGTCGTTGCGGATAGTTTGCCGGCTTCCAGCATGCGCTGCCGCCAAGCTTCCCGCGTGTCGAAGCGCACCGGGCCGATCTGGATGGGATACGGCTCGTCCCCCTCTATCAGGTGGCACCCAATGGTCAGGTCAATGGGTCGGATGCTTTGCTCGACCTGTTCGGCTAGTACCGCCGTCACCCGGTTGCTGACGGTGGGATGTAATTGTTGATCTGATAGATCGAGGTCGATCTCCCCCAGTGCCGTCGCAACGGCCTGGTGCACTAACAGTTCAAACTCATCGACCTTAAAGCGGGGCCGCAATTTTGGATCATTGTCCCAACAGATTCGCGAGTAGGCCGCGATGGCCTTCAACAAGCCTTCGGTCGCGCGGAACGACCGACCATCGCCCGGCCAAAGGGTGGGCGGGAAGCTGATCTGTTTGACAGGGCCAGGTTTCGGGCGCTGCCATTTCTCGGTCTGCGCCTTTCGGATTTCTCGCAACATCTCGGCGATCAGTTCGGATTTGGTCGTCATGGATGGTTGGCATCACTTCCTTGCAAGACGAGGTCGGAGGTCGAGAACTTTCACCAATAGGCATATATCACCGCAAATGAACGAGCAGCAGCTAACATTGCCTCGATCCGGAACCGCAAGCGTCAACTCCGTCGGCGGCCTTGGCCGACGGGCTCGACGTGTCCGGAATGACAGGTGCCGGTGAAAGCTGACACTCCAGTCACTGCAATGGAACCGCGTGAGTTGGTCGCCTGCAGCCGGGCGGTCGTGGGACAAAGCCGTCGTTCCCGAGTTCAGGCCCGAATGTCAGGTCTTGGCGTGAACCGACATTCAGCATTTACTGCATCACCCCCATGCAGCGGCCGCAAATGGGCCGATAACGGACCGTCGGTTTGCGGCACTACCAGCCAGGGCAGCGGACGTTCATGGTTGTCGTGGTCCAGGGTCCGAAAGTGAGCCGTTTGTCGACCGACCGGTTTCAATGACAAACCCAAAGAAGCGGAGGTCACTCCGGGCTCGCTCGGCGAAATAGTGTAGAACAAAAGCTCCGCCATAAGGAGACAAATTTCACTTGCCCTACCAGAGGAATTGCTGCGATTATCATGCGATATTATTAGGCGAGTGAATCCCTTGTCCGTTCTGGATATTCCTCTTCGAAAGGCTTTGCAGCTGTTCTATGCACGCAGAACGTTGCGACGATCCATATTGAAGGATGATATCCGACTTGATCGCAAGAAAGAAGCGGGCGGCACAAGGAGCCGGGGTGGTGATTTCTATCTGCCGTTCTGGTCAGATGTTAAAAAGCATATATCGGGTGATGGGGTATTAGCAGATCTGACCACAGATCGCGTTGCCTCAAACGAAAATTATAAACGCCTATATCCCCTATTGAAGGAAGGCGTTCTTGAATTGCTTAGTGCAAAGTTACGTTGGTCAAATGAACCAGTCGAGATCATTCCTCAGAGCGTTCATGGGATTCTACGAATTGAGAATCTAGGCGGAACAGTTCGCATCCGCGACGCTCTCAACGCGCGTGTAAGAGAGAAGTATACACGCGTTGTATATCCCTACTTCAGCGAAGATCCTGCGCTACCTGAGGAAGGGGGAAGGTTGGGCCTATGGGCGATGCAACAAGCACTGGAAGGCTTAGACCCAAATGACATGCGTATCATAGATCCTCTTCGCAGGACGTTTTTCTCGCCAGAGACAACGCCCTTACAAGGCACCGAGGAGGCTATTTTCAACGACAAATACAGGTCTTTGATCGATGAATGGGAGCGTCTCAGGCTTGAGTGACCCGGCCTTACAACTGCAAATGCAAGATCGGTATTCTGCCGGATTTATCTAAAGTAAAAGAAAGTTCAGCGCAAAACCGCTTCAAACAGGGCAGGTGCTTATCCAAGGCCGGCCTCCACGATAAACGGGGTCGGCGTGTTCTTCCAGTGAGACTGATCGGACGCGACGACGAGGATGCGCTTGGCGCGAGTCAGGCCTACGTAGAATAGCCGCCGAGACTCGTCATACGCCTCCTGCGTCGATGTCGAGAAATGCGGGATACTGCCATTGTTCATGCAGATCAGGGCGACGCCATCGAATTCGCGCCCTTTTGAATTGTGCAGCGTGATCAGCTTAAGCGCATGCTCGGGATTGGCGAACAGGCCCATATCGGAGATCAGCAGATTTGCGAGATCGACCTTGCTGGCCTGCATATCGGACAGCATTTCCTCGGCGGAATCGACCAGCGGCTGTTTGGCGCTGCCCGGCAACCATTCCTCGCGTTCGAGATAGTCACCAGCCTCGCGGGCGATGGCGCGCAGCCAAGCGACGCCGCCGGGATGCTGGTTGGCAAGTTCGCGAGCGAGATAGATCAGGCCGAGCGCCGCACGACGCCCCTGATAGCTGAACATGTCGTAGCGCGAGTTCCCGGTGAGATCACCGATGAGCCGAAACAATGCTCGCTCGACACCCGGGAGGCCGAGGTAATTGCCGGCCCCGGCGCAGGCTCCAAGTTGCTCGGCAAGTCCGGCAAGCAGACGCCGACGCTTATATGGGCGCGCCCCCGGACCGAAGACCGGAACATCGAATTCACGGAGGGCGCGGGCGACGGGGATGAGGTGCGTCCACCATGGCGCAAGGATCGCGGCTTTGCCGAGCGGGATGCCGGCATCCTGCAGGGCGGGCAGGAAATGCTCGGTGATGGCGTCGATTGGCCGGCCAACATGGACGTAGTTCACTTGCGCCGCGAGCTGGGCTGCATCGCCCGCTGACTGCATCCCCGGCACGGTCGAGATGAGTGTTGATGCTGTGCTGACTATCGCCGGCCCGCATCGAAAGTTGCCGGTCAGGACCGTGTCGCGGTGCGCGTCGATCTTATCGCCGAACTGCTCGGCGAGTTCCGGGCGAGCGCCGGCGAAGCGCATGATCGACTGGTTCTGGTCACCGACGAGAAAAAAGCGGGTGTGGAGGAAATGCCGGAGCGCGCCGAAGATGGCGATCTGGATGTCTGTGGTGTCCTGGAATTCGTCGATCAGCAGCCAGGCAAAGCGGCTCGCGATGCCGCGTCCGACGAACGGGTGCTGTTCGAGAATCTTCCATGAATAATAAAGGATCATCGCGAAATCGAGGTATCCGTGGGCGCGGACCCGCTCCCAATAGAGCGCGGCGGATTCGTCGGTGACGATGCCGGTCTCGATACCCTGGCCGCAGGGTTCGCCGTTCACGTCGATGCGAAGCGATTCGTAGTCCTCGAAAACATGCCCGGCGGGCACGCGACCGAAGGCGTCCTCGACCGCCGTCACGATCTGCTCGAACAGGCTGTTCTCGCGGGAGAGCACCTGAAACGACGCCGGCACCTCGGGAACCAGCCAGCTATAGGGACGCAGGATGAATTGCAGGCAGAAAGCGTGGATCGTGGAGATTTCACAGCGTTCCGCGATTGCGTTGTTGCCGTAGGTGCGCAACCGGGCGTCGATCTCGTCGACCGCGGCATTGGTATAGGTGATGCAGCCGATGAACTGGGGCGTGCCGACGACCTGATCGGCCAGCGTCAGCAGCTTGGCGAGAATGACCCGCGTCTTGCCGCTGCCTGGGCAAGCCGTCAGCAGCAGATTGCCGTCATGTTCGACCGCCTCGCGCTGTTCGGGTGTCAGCCGGATCATTCAGTGAGCCACTCAAAGGCCTGCTCGATATAGGGCGGCAGATCGGTCGCGAGATTAGCGTAGCGTGCTGCTATCTGCGCAAAACGCGCTTTGCCAAAGCGCTTGGCGGTATTGAGCGTCATAGAGCCAAGCTTGACGCGCAGCGCCGTCTCTTCGGCCAGGCCCAATCCCCCGAGCGCGAGCGTTGCGAGCCCATCCTCCATCTGCGCAAGGATCTGCGGCGCGCCGAGAGCACGAACGGTCTCGATCAGCATCGGCAGGCGCCCGAGCGATACCAATTCGCGTTCGAAAGTTGTGGCGCCCGCGAATATGGACACAAAGTCGCTTTCCAGCGCCACCAGATCTGGGGCGTCGGTTTCCGGATCGAAGTCCTCGGCGTCGGCCGGCTTCATGTCAGCATCGGCAACGATTGCGCATTTCTTCTCGAGCGAGCCGGCGCGGAACAGCTTGGCATAGACGTCGAAATGAACGCCATGAATCGCGATAACCGAGATGCCGAGCCGCTCGAGATTCACGCCGTACACCTGCTCGATCAATGCCGGGATCAGGAACATCTCGGCTGGCCCTTCGACCAGCATGACCTTGCGGGCGTAGAGCAATGCGCTCTTGGTTGCGTCGAGGTAGCGTTCGAGATCGGCAATCTCTGGCGCGGTCAGCGCCGCATTGAGCGCGAGATTGCCCGCAGCAATGGTCGCGTCCTCGCGCTTGGTGAGCGATACAATGCTGCTCAGCGGAACCTGCGAGGTCACCTGGGTGCTATGACTGGTCAAAATGGTCTGCACGCCGATCGCGCGCAGTGCCGCGATTAGCGAGAATTGCAGCTGGGGATGGAGATGCGCTTCGGGCTCCTCTATGAGGATCAACTGGCCGGCCGAGCGGTTGAGTGCGATCCGCCGCTGAAGATACTCCATCAAGATCGCGATGTAGAGGATGTTGTTCATGCCAAGACCGTTGCGGCCGGGTTCGAACGAGGTGAGCGACAGGTCCGACAGAATGATTTTCAGGTTGCGGATGATGGCGCGGAAGGTCGCGGCGGACAGGCCGAGCGTGGCGTCCATCTCGAACGCGGGGCCGGAGACATCCTTGAATCGCGCGTCGATTGCCCCTGCAATCTCGGAGATCGTCGCCGAGTTCGCAATTGCCTGATTGGCTTGGTCGAGGATGGCAATCAGGGCATCCTGCTCGGCCGCGTCGATCTCGAAGGCCTCGATCAGGCGGATAAGCGGCGATTGGCGGGGATTGCGCAGGTCATTCTCGACATCGCGGAGCGCGGGCAGATGAACGAGAAGGTAAGATTGCAGGTCGGCGAAGCGCACGGACTCGCCTATCCCCTCATCATCCCAGGTGATGTCGGCAAGGTCGACCGCAGGATCACCGCCACCGCAGATTTCCCACTGATAGTCCTCAAGGGTCAGCGTCCCGGGTGCGATGTCGCCACTCGCAAGCTGCTCCCGGACAGCCGGGCGCGGGCGGAAGCGGTAGAATATGCGCGCACGATCCGCGGCGGTCTTCCAAGTGCTGACCAGAGCCTCTTCATTCACTCTGCCCTCGAACCCGGTCAACTCAATGCCGATCAGAACTTGGCTAGGCTCGGCAATATCGATCGCGGAGTGAATGTCCTCGCGCAGCAGTGAGCGAAAACTCGACGGCAACATATTGTCGAGGCAGATCTGGATTGCGCGCAGGATCGCGGTCTTGCCGGTGTTGTTCTCGCCGATGATGCAGCACAGATCATCAGCCACATTAACGTCAAGCGACGCGAAGGTGCGAAAGTTCTGAATTACGATCCGCGCTACCCGCATCATCCCCACCCGACTGTTCGGCGGCGAAATGACGCCTCGATGCTATATGATTAAATTAGGAGTAACACCGCGACAAGCACGTTCGCCGATGTCGCACTGACTTTGATTATTTATTGGGAGCCTTGAGCTGAGCTGCTGCCGGTTCCGCGGACACCGAGATAAGGTGTTTTTGGGACCGGAGGGTGTGAATGCAACGACGGAAGTTCAGCCGGGAGTTTAAGCTTGAGGCGGTGAAGCTGGTCAGGGAGCGCGGGGTATCGGTGTCGCAGGCCGCCCGCGATCTGGACCTGCATGAGAACGTGCTGCGCAAATGGGTTCGTGAGCATGTGTCGGATCCTGGCTCGGCCTTTCCCGGTCATGGACTAATGAAGCCCGAGCAGCAGGAGATTGAGCGGCTACGCCGCGAGTTGGCCCGGATGAAGGCCGAGCGCGACATTCTAAAAAAAGCGGCGGCCTACTTCGCCAGGGACTCGATATGAGGTTCGAGTTCATCGCGAAGCACCGGGGGATCTGGCCCGTATCGTGGATCTGCGAAGCGCTCGGTGTTTGCGCAGCGGCTTTCATGCCTGGCTGGTTCGGGCGCCAAGTGCTCGTGCCCGGAGCGACGAGGGGGAGTGTCAGGAATTTCGTGTGCGGGCGGGCGGATGAACATTACGCCGCCATGGCCCTGATGAAGCGTTCGCCGAAGATGACGGCGAACTGTGCCT